>JAJFTS010000316.1 GCA_021372815.1 Deltaproteobacteria bacterium
TGGTGGGCGATGAGGGATTCGAACCCTCGGCACCTGGCTTCGGAGGCCAGTACTCTATCCAACTGAGCTAATCGCCCACGCATGGAGCTTCTACTATATCACGGCACAATCTTCAACGAATAAAATTAGAAATATAGAAAAGATTATCTCTTTCTCGGCGCCGGTCGAACCGATCTTCTAATCTTATTTCTTCGAGGAGTGGTCCTTTCCAAGATAAAAATTAATCCACGACGAGGTTTGATAAAGATCCCAGTTGCAGGGAGGAACAATATTTTTTTCCATTTGCTCTTCCTCTCCGTGTTTTTTTAATCTGGCATAGGCACGGACATACACACAGTGCTTCTTTTCGGGATAGACTTCGCACCATCCCCGGAAACTCCCGCCGCAGGCGCCGTTGCGCTGGTGCTTCGGACATTGCGACATCGGGCATATATAGGCAACGTCAATGAGAGCACAATCCCCGCAATCCTTGCAGTCAAATATAATGACCTTGGTCAAGTGTTCCAGTTTATGAAAAATTTTTTCCATTTTTGTGCCCGACACTTTGCCGCTTAGTCCCTTCATCAAGCCATACAATTTTTTGTCCGGTTCAAACATCAGCCTATGAAAAAACCGCGAAAAACCGTAGGAATGTTCAACTTTGGAATCAAGCGGACGACTTTGCCTTTGCACAGGCAGCTCTTTATTCAAACCCGTCGCCGCATCGCGTTCATAGTAATAAAAACCGTCTGGAATGGGATAATCAAAATATTTTATCAAATCAGGCCATTGGGCAACAAGCGCTTCCCCCTGACTGATAATCTGTTCCACCTGCTCGTATTTTATATTATGACCGCCGATATGAACGCCGCTGTAGCCCATTCCCTTAAGTATAGCATACAGCCGGGCGGCCCGCAGAATTCTGGCACTTTCTCCCTTATCAGGATCGTTCCGTTCCTGATCAATCCGGGCAAGAAGCTCATCGGTAACGACACTGCCCGGAAGGTCGTTGCGATTCATCATTCTGGCCGCACCGAAAGGAAGCACATAAATATTTCCCACCAACGGAATGTTAAAGCCATTTTGCTTCATAAACAAAAGCACTTCGTGAAATTTTCGCGCATCGTATCCCAGTTGCGTAACGATAAACTGCGCTCCGGCAGTGATTTTCTTTTTTAATTTGAAATACTGTGTCATCTGTTCCGCTTCAGTAGCTTTGAAAGGAGAAACGACAGCTCCGGGGAAAAATTCGCTCGGTTGATGCCGGACGATACCTTTAACTCCCGGATATTCCAGTCCACGATTCATATCCGACATCAGCTGCAAAATATGAATCGGATCTAAATCAAACACCGGCGCCGGCCTTCCCTGATAACCGGACACGGGATAATCGCCGCTCATCACAAGAATATTTCTCACGCCTGACCGGTCAAGGGCGTATAATTGGCTTTCTATTTGGTTGCGATTTTTATCCTTGCAGGTAAAATGGACTAGCGGTTCAATGCCCAGCTTCAGAATTTCTCCTGCCATAAAATCGGCAAACATGGCGGGGGTTCCTCCGGGATTATCGGTCAAGGTAAGGCCTTTTATTTTTCCGCCGTCAGCGGCCTGTTTGGCCAATATTAGAACTTTTTCCTGAGCAGTTTCCCGTGCACCTCTTCCCGGCACCAGCTCCCAGGTAACGGGGAAAAAGTCGGGATTCAACAGAGCTTCTTTAAAAAGATTTTTCCGCATAGATATCCTTAATTTCACTCGATGGAGGTTTGTGCGGAGAAAATGACATTATAATAAGAACTTGTCAATATCTTTTCTATCTAACAGTTGCAGTTACGAAACAAATTTGCTATTTTTTACACATGATGCGCAAAAGAAAAAATGTTCTGAGGATTATTTTCGGGTTTCTGACAATTTCGGTTGTATTTCTTTTTTCCTTCGATTGTTACGGCGCCTTGAAAATATTGAATTTCCGTTACTGGACGGCTCCTGATCACACCAGAGTGGTTTTGGATGTCGATGACATACCTGTTTACAAAATACGGGAAAGCGAAAATCTCCTCACCTTAAGCTTTAAGGAATCATCTCTTGATGAAACCATACCGCCATGCATTACGGTTAATAAACCAGGAATAAAAAAGATTGTCTTTCAACAGACCGGCAAAGACAATGTCAGAATAGAATTTTTTCTGGACAACTATAAAAAAGTTAATGTTTTTAAATTAAAAAAATTCCAGAATAGGCCGGATAGAATTGTTGTGGATATCATACTGGAAGAAACTCAGAAAGAAACAAAATCGAAAGAAAAAGTTTCCGAAAGCAAAAAGAAAAGGATTATCGTTATTGATCCGGGTCACGGCGGTGAAGATCCGGGAGCTGTCGGTTCAAAAGGAACATATGAAAAAGATATCGTGCTTGCCATCAGCCGTGAAATTCAGAAAAATATAAGCGCGATACCCGGATATCGCGCTGTTTTAACCCGCGATGGCGATTATTATGTTTCTTTCAGCAAGCGGCTGCAGAAAGCCAGAGATTTACAGGCAAGCCTTTTTATCAGCATTCACGCGGACGCGGCCAGAAACCGCAATGCCAAAGGATCTTCAGTATACTGTCTTTCCACCGGCGCCGCCAGTAATGAAGCTGCCAAACTTCTGGCTCACAACGAAAATTTATCCGATATTTTCGGGGGTGAAACCGACATCGAAAGCAATAATGCATCCAATCCGATTATCATGAATATGTTTCAAACCAATACGATCAACTTATCGAAAATTTACGCTGAAACTTTAATAAAACATCTTAATGAAGTGAACAGCATGAAATACGAAGTCGTTCAGGAAGCGCCTTTCCGCGTCTTGAAACTGCCGGATATTCCCGCCGTATTAATTGAAACAGCCTACGTCTCCAATCATCAGGAAGAACGTTTGTTGAAAAAAAATGTATTCC
>JAJFTS010000084.1 GCA_021372815.1 Deltaproteobacteria bacterium
TAAGGTCTATGACGATCACGGTGTACCCGCCAAAACCGGCGTGGGAATATTCGCGCGGATTTTTATGGATCACTTTCCCCTGCTGCCGGTGGAGGAAGAAGGCCGGCTTCATGACACGGATCTTCGTGAGAAGTTCATTGAAAGAATCTTTACACTCAAACGGTGGCGGGAAATCCGGAATATCAAATCCAGCCGGGGCGCTCTGGTGGACTTTCACACCCGTCACGCCCATCAGTCATTATGTCAGAAAATATGATCAGCCTTATCTCAGGGAACAAATATATCTGAATCCGCATCCGGCCGGAGATGCTCAGCCTCGTGACCGTAACCGAAATAAACTCGTCTGAGCCATTTTCCAGATATATCGTCGCCTCCGGCGTTCCCGGGCGGATGACCAGGATGCAGACTTTTTTGCCGAATGAACCGGCAAAAAATGATGGACCGCGTCTGAGCGAAGCAGACCGGTTTATCCCGATATTTAGTTTACCCAATGCTCTCTTACACAGGAAGTACGCATTAAGTGCATGAACCTTATTTTTTTACTTCCTTATAGGCCACAACAATCCAATCGTTATTCAAGAAGTGGATTGTTTTCCACACCGCTTTTTTCTTTACAATATTTTTTGTTCCTTGATCCTGAAAAGCATAGAAGCCTTCCCCTCCATTATTTTTGATCATCTTTTTACCCAAAGCAATCAATTCCGGATAATCTTTATAGAGCGGATCAGTGAATAGGTTAAGTTTTATCTGTGTCGGATCTGTCTCATAAAGAATCACGCCATCTTTCTGCATGACCCAGCATTTTACAGCCAGATCCTTTTCAATCGGCGCCGCAACAGAACGAATCAATTCATCCGGTTTAATCAGGATGCTGACAGACCCGATAAATTGCTTTTGCTTCGAAAAAACAGGATGTTCAATATCAACCGATTTTATGCCTTCGACGGAAAGGAACAAATTCCCCATGCGCGGTTTTTTTGTTTTGATCATCGCCATGACTGCTTCCTGCTTGGAAATGTCCGCTCCTTCATAATTGCGGTATTGATCCGGTTCAATAATTTTCATGATACCTTTGCTGTTGATAAATGCGAAATCGATGACATGGGGTTTGATGTCACTGACATTTTTCTGAAGAAGTTTTCTCATTTCTATTTCGTTATCAAGTCCAATCCTGCCTGTTTCCCTGGCGACAAGAGAAATCGTCTTTCCGAGTTCGCCGAGAATATTGGAAATTCCTGTTTCGATTTTTGAGGCAGCTTTATTCAGATTGTTTTGTGCATATACCGGTCCCGTCATAAAAAAAACCAGGAATAAAGCCAACACCAATACAAAACGTTTCATCACAACTTTTAACGCAGATTGTTCGTCTCTGGTCATTGTCAACCTCCTTTTTTGTTGGTAAAAAAGTTTAAAACTGTATTCACTATGATCGTCACGAGTGGTCAGGCCTTCTAAGAAGTTCTAATTTGGCCTACCGCCTTCTGGCTGAGAAAGAACACCGAAGCATGGCCCAGATAGATGCCAGCGCAGCCATTGAGATAGTCTTAGACAAGACGGACAGTGTTAGGTTCAGAGATTTACTGCTGCAGAATCCGTTAAAACAACGCACCCTGCGTACGATTTGTTCTATTTAATCCTGGCGCGAAGAAATAACGCGTGTATTCTCACAAAAGATAAAAAGATGATAGAGGCAGCACGTCAATTAAACATCAAAATCCCAACGGCTTGAGCGCGGAAGGTTTATTTACACCTGATGTCAAAAATTTCATCCTGCGGCAAATAGAAAGACAGGGAGTGGTTTCTACCATT
>JAJFTS010000039.1 GCA_021372815.1 Deltaproteobacteria bacterium
GATAGGCGGCGTCCAGAAATGCTTTTTCCTTCGTGGCGATAAAAATGCCGTCGATTTTGATAAAATCACCATCGTATTGCCGCTGAACTTTAACATAACCGAAAACAGCATCCCGCACGTTATAAGCAATGGAATGTTTCATATATGGTTACGATATAATACATATTTGTGTTGTAACGTAAACGAAATAGCCATGCTATTGAAGATAGCCTTTCAGCTTATCCCTTGCTTTGCTTTTCTTGAAGTCACCGCCCATGTGTTCTTTGACGAATACGGCGTATTTCTTCTTATCTTCTTCCTCTGCTAGCTCCTTTAAAGCATTGTCAATATTGGAGCACAACCTGCCCGCGTCGTTTGTCTTAATCATTTTTATCGCATCACAGCACTTTTCAAGAACGGTGCGCTCCTGTTTCTTAAAATGTGCTGGTTGACCACTGAGATATTTATTTTTTTCTTCCACAACATCAAATCGGCCATAACCGATGGCTGTCTTTGCACCAACACCTTCTTCGGTAAGTGCCTTGATGAATGCAGTTCTAACTTTTTCCGGCAGGTTATCTTTTTTTTCGACAACAGCGCGGAAAATGAATCTGGTTCCCTTGGCAACGGTAAGAAACTTGATGGGCGTGGGATTGTGATGATCCGCCGGTGGTTTGCCTTCACTATAGTAGGGTGCGTAATGCGGATTCATGATGTCGATATGCAGATCAGGAATTTTTGCCGGATAGGCATCGAGGAAGACAACGCGACCACGAAGGATAATTCTCTTCTCCTTTTCTTGATCTACAATTATCTTCTCCCCGCCAAAAATATCAGGAATGTCTTCCTTGGCTTCGTCAAGATATTCTTGGTCCTTATACGTCTCCTTGACCTGCCCGTTCTCGTCGAGAAAGATGGAAAGCGTATGGGCAAATCGCACAATACCCTTCACGCCCGACGCCGGGATATAGGGTATCCCCGTGTTGTGATCAAAGACTATGCTGACCTCATGGGGGTGCGATTCACCAATGCCGGTGATTAGCGGTGTTGTCAGTGTTGCGCAAATGACAATCACCTCATAGTTTTCGGATAGAAAACTTGCACAATAATCATCCATATCTTGATGCTTACATTTGAGTAAGTCAGCGGCATTGTTTTTCATCTGATCGTATCGCGTGAAATAATATTCAACCGGCAGTGTATCTTTGCCGCTTTCATCGCTCGGCTTGTAAGCACTACTCAGAGGGATAAACTTATTGTACCAGAGGCCAAAATTGCCTGTCGTCTTACTCTTGGATAAACTTTGCAGCGCTTCGGGAAACGGATAAAAAACCATGATGTCATCTCTCCTTCACGATAAATCTGCATTCGCAAAACGTTTGACCCATTCCAACAGGGCCAGTGTTTCGTTTTGGTTTTTGAGATATTCGCGTTGTTCCATTGTCGATAGTTTTTGGATGTAATCCTTTGGCTGTTTGCATTCGCCAAAATGCCTCACATCCGTCTGTTTAAGCCACTTCGTCAATATGTCAAAAAGCACCATATGCTCGGGTTTGCCTTTTGCGAGCCAGAAAGCAAGCGTCTGGCCAAAGCCGTTTTGAAGAATCATGGCTGGCGCTCCTGCAGAAAAAGGTTTCAATTTCTCTTTATCCACCTTGGTTTTTGCAGCTAAGATTTCGTTTAAAGCAAACTCCGTGCGTTTTTGCGCCAGCGTTCTCATACGCCACCTCCTGCGATCCATGCAATCTTGCAGATGCCCCGCCCCAGCGTTTCATCGCCGCCAATCTGCATAAAGTTCTTAATAACATCCTCCGCATACCTGCGAACGGTATCCGCCTGTAAGGCATTGTCAAAAACAGCGCGACTGTAATAAACGACGGAATAAAGAACCGAATCCGCAGGAAGCAGTTCCTGATAGCGGAGCGCTCCGCCCTGTGCCGTGCCTGTCTCTGAATCGATCTTAATTTGCGCCTGGATTTCCGTGCAGGAATCGACAGCGTATTTGAACGCCTCGTCGGACACGAGAAGGAGTTTATCCATTTTCGGGAAGTTCTGCGGAATCGGATTGGGAACGTCTCCGTTGGCTACATTTACGACCATGTCTTCCAAGATTACGCTGCCTGATATGCCGCCTGCAAGGCACAGCGCGTCTTCTCGGGGGATGTCGGGAATTCCATCAATAGCCTGCAATCCCGCAAATGACAGATCGTTGCTCAACCTTTTCAATACTGCCGGGCACGTTACCCAGACAAAGGGTGCAATATTCGAGCGTACCGGGAAGGCCAGGAGCTTCGCATCGGAAAAAGCGACAGCTCCGGGAAAATTATCTTTTACTTCAAAACGATTTTTTTCCTCTCGGTTTGAATTATAAGAATTGTGATGAACTACATCATCCCTGTCATATCCAAAAAGGAAATTGATGAGTGATTTATCCTCCGCGAAATCCCGGTAGTGCGCCCGCATCGCTCCTTTCACCCCTGATGCCTGGATATGCGGCCAGTGGGTGTGGCGCTCCCGCTGGATGGGCAAATCCACAGCGGCGAAAGATGCCCCGCTTCCGGCATGAATAGGTGAAACGGCATAAAACGTACAAATGGAAAAAAGGTCTCTTTTAAACATGATCGCCCTCCTAAAGTTCGATGCATTGATCGTTTATTTTTTTATCGAATACACTTCCCGCCGGGAAGTATCCCTTCATCGGCTTGTGAAACCCCCAGTGCAAGTCCCAACCGCCGAAGTAACGAATCCGCCCCGTGGCGACACAATGGCAGTTAGCCTCTTCATTACCAGCAAGGATGGACAGCGTCATAAAAAGAGAGGATGTGCCTGCCTTAAATGCCACATCGCCCATTTTTTTATATTCGCCGAAACGTTGTTCCGCCCCAAGTTTGAGAACCCCGGAATCATTCAGCGGCAGTTTTCGGGTGGCACTGAAAACCAGTTGCGCGCCTTCGCAAAGCCTTGCATGGACAAAAGAATACAGATGCCCCTCTCGCGCCTTACGCCGCGTATCTTTCACATCGAGGGCAATACCCGTGTGGTTTTCGCTGACAAAAAAATCCCCGCTGGTCCTGATGGTTTTTTCGCCGGTAGCCGTGGAAAGCTCATCTCCGCACACCCAATGGTCGCCCAAGTTTTCTAGGTTGCCGCCCTTTGCCCAGAAAAGATTGTCTCCGCTTGCCGTTTTGACGATCGTGCTTTTAACTGGCGTGCTGACTATTATTTTACGAAGCGCTGCCTTTGCTTCCTTTTCGCCTGACTTTTCGGCAAACCAGATGAAGGGGCATGGAACCCAAACCCTGCCCTCCAAGAGAATGAACGGGCCAAGGATGCCAAAAGGACAGTCCTCACCAGATTTGCCGATAGCTTCAATGATATCGGGCGCACATTTTCCCGTGTTATAATCTTTGAAGTTAACATCCTTCTGAACGAGCAGCGCAGTCCTGAGTGCCCCGACGATGGTATGGGCAGGTGGCGGAAAAATCATAGACGCCGTGTGGCTTTCGCCCATATTTGCGGGCTCTGCACCGCGAAAAAATAATGTATCCTGGGGTGTAAAGCTATACCAGTCAGTCATTGTCTTCCTCCCCTCGCAGAAATCCCGTAATCAGCAGTCCTTCGGGGTTAAATGGCTTCTCTTTGTCATTCTTATCCCAAACAATATGGGTGATCGCGGCGGCTATTTCGTCTTTGCTCTTGTCTGATTTCGTGCCTGATCGTTCAATTTGTTTGGCAATGAATGTTGTCAGGTTTTTTTCTTTATTCGTGTCTTGTGCGATGATCGCCTCGATACCGGGGCGCATTGATTCAAGCCGATATAGAAGCGATTGGGAAAGCTGCCTGTCCGTGCCGCCCGATAGATTCCCTATTTTTGCAAAGGCATCCCAGCTTTCCGACTCCGCCCACTTTCTTGTGAAGTAGCGTGACCCGCCGTGTCGTTTCCGTAGTTCAATCGCACAGGCATTGCGTCCGGCTTTGTCCTTCGCGTTGGCTTTCAAAAGTTGACGCGCCTGTTCAATCATCTGGCTAAGACTTTCCTTGTGGTGACAGATCAGGATAGCGGCGGAGATGGAGATAGCGTCCCCGATGCCGAGATTGACAGATAGTTTTCCGGGTGCGGGCTTCCATTCCTTTTCGACGACAGCCGTTGAATTACGCTTCATGTCGATAATGCGAAACACGGAGGTGTAATAGTCCTTTATCTCCCGCGCCGCCGCAAGGGCTGTTCCAATCGGCAGAAACGCGCAGACATCGTCGCCGCCCGCATAGACCAGACGTCCACCGTATTTGTCGATGATCGGAGCGGCGCCATAGATCGAGAAATCCCCCAGGGCCTCCGATATGGCCGCGTGAATCGCCGGGGTGACCAATCTTTTATTCAAATCTGGATCGCTATAAATCTTGCGCCATACATCCCTATACAAAGGATCAAAGCCATCCTTTCTTATCCGTGCGGCAATATCCGGGTGCATGATTTTGTTCCAGGTTGTGGCGATGGTCTCGCCGTTGACCAGATTGCCCATCTTATCCCCATCCATCAGGAGAATGGTGTAATACTTGTCGGCGTTTTTTATCTTTTCCTTTCCATTGACACTTACTTCATCCGTTTTGCTGTCATAAAGCTTGTCGGCGATTTCTTTTCTCTTGTGTTGAACAATTTTATTACGATTAAAATAATCTGTCAACGCCATCATGGTTGTGGACGGAAAACTGTCTGCTTCACCAAAAATGCCGTTTAAAATATGCGTCTCATCCTTTTTCAATACCCGTGGGGCATATCGCTTGATAAAACAAACAGCGCAGAGATGTTCGTTTTCCTTAAAATCATCGTCATTGGCAAATCTGTTCCAGAATTTCTTGATGTTATCTGCATAATCGGATGCTTTCTCGCCCTGCCAGGGCTTATCATGGAGCACCTCGAATTCACCGCACATCTGGCATTTTTCTCCAGGCTCATCTTCACGGACAATCGTTTTTATTGATTTCTCGGCGGCCAGTGCAGATTGGACAAGGCTGTGACTCGTGGAATACAGAATCCCCCTGCTTGTCTTTTTTACTGAATAGCCCTTCTTTTCCAATATAGGTTTAATAGTTTCCAGATATGAAAACGGCTTTTTCCACTGCCTCTCATCCAGGAGGGCTTCAATTTCCGCTTTATCGTCTTTGTCGGCCAGTCTTGCTGCTGCCCACTGAAAATCCCAGAAGTGTGATGTCTGCCGGGTGAACATGGCCGTGAGATATTTACGTTCTTCGTTCGACAAATTCTTCTTTTCAGCCAGATAATCACAGGTCATCTGTGAAAGCTTGTCCCATTTGCCAGCAATGGCCTTTTCAATCTCTGCGGCGATTTCCTCCGCCTTTCCGCAGGGGATAAGAAACAGAAACTTGTTGGGCAGGCTGGCGATACTGCGCGGCTGACCCTTCCATATTTCCGGTCTGAATGCGCCCGACACGTCCCATTCCTTTTCCAGATAGGCGCTGACCAGCGGCTGGTCGATAAGGGACGGGTAGATGACATGGTCCGCGCCAAGATTCTCCATCACGCACCGTAGCCCTTCAAATGCCAACCAGGACAACAGAACGGAACCTACCCAGAAATCGCGCAGCTTTCTGGACTTGGCAATAAATCCCTGAACCGGCGTAATGGAGAAAACCATGAGACCGACTTCTTCCGGCTTGCCGCCAAGCTCAATACAGGAGCTGATCGCGGAACACAGGGCGTTGTGTTGCCAGATGGAATGGTCGGGAAAGCGCGAGTCGGCGGGAATGCGATGCCACAATGCGCCCAGACCGCCAATGTTTTGCTCTGCAAGCGTAAAACGCAACACCAGATGGGTATATAGAAGACGTGCAATGGCAAAGCGATCATGGTGCCCCTTGAAACGCGCGGCATAATCACCCTTTCCCGCTTCGGTGCCGATGTTGTTCTTCAGAAACTCCATAACCGCAGCATGGATGTCGTCAGGAGATGCATCTATGCCGATGATTATCAAACTGCTTTTATCTCCCGATGTCGGATGGGTAATCATCGGGTTCTTGTCAAAGTCCACGGCACCGTTCTTATTATCATCGGCGCTATAGGACGGCACCTGCCCGCGTTCAAACCCGGCGGCAATGGCGTCGGCCATCTTCCAAAATTCATCATTCGGTCTGTCAATTCCGAATACTTGCAGATATTCCGCCGCCCGCTCCTCGTGCATTTGAATACCGAATACTTTGTCAATCGGATCATGCCACCATGCGGCAAATTTGTTATTCCAATAGGATGTTTCCGGTTTCTGCCAGGTCATTTGACACCTCCCATACCCGTTGCTATTGACTCATTCATTTTCCCGCAGGCATCCATATATTCGTTAAACCTATTAGACGTGTCATTCGGTCCCGTTTTGTACAAATACGGCAAAAAAAGGATTTGGCCTTGGTATTTGCCGTCATGTGTTTTATTGACATGGAGGAAATAGGGCTTGGCGTGGCGGCCATCTTTTATAGATTGCGGTATGCTTCTTTCAAATTTTGACTCAATCGGCATTGCAACAAATCCTCTCTTATCAAATTTATGCCTTTCTTCCAGTGCTAGACGGGCAGTTCGATACGCTGTACCTATCTCGCAGAGCGCGTCTTCCCAGCTTACGTATGTGTTAAATTTATCAAAAAGTATTGACTCATTGGAAAATGCAGTAAATGGTTTTAAGTTACCTTGTTTTTTGATTGTCTGGTCAAAAAGATCAGAACAATGGAGTGATCCAAAACCGTTGCGGGAACGTGAACCGATTCCACCAAAGGTTATCATCGCTTTCATAGCTTTGATAATATCGGTTCCTACATTTTTCGGGTAAGTGACGATTATCTTAAAACAGCTTTTAGGGGCAATATGTGACTTGAGATATTTAACACCTGTCTTCTGCCCCGGATTAAAAAGGCCATAAGCCAAATATTCAACAATCGATATAGGAAAAGTCTTTCCTTTCGATGTCACCATAATTTTTTTCCCGGCAGGCAAATCTTTAAGCACGGGCGTTGCGTTCAGAGGATTAAGTTGTACCGTTATCACAGATTTTTTCTCTGTTGACCCGAAGATTTCTGCTTCCCGTGCGGCCATCTTCACTATATCACACCCATCATAAAGCGCCCGCCACCAGAACCGCAGCGCCGCCTTGATTGGTGGTGCACGAAGCTCAGTCACTTTAGGGTTCGCACCGCCCAGAAAAAGTGGCGTTACCACCTCGCATTCATATTCTCTCTTTTCAACATCCTTGAATCTTGAGATGTTAAACATGGACACCTCCCGCTCTTATTTTGTCTCGTTTATATCAAATACTGAATCTCTTTTGCCAGTGCGGCAACGTTGCCGCGATTACTTTTACATGACCAGTTGTATCTTCGAGCGTTCCATTTTAATGCCGTAGCGCTTATCCGGCTTTT
>JAJFTS010000056.1 GCA_021372815.1 Deltaproteobacteria bacterium
AAAAATTGTTATTATCGGCGATACCTGATTTTCTCAGATAACCAGATATCTCTAATTTGCGTCCTCCAGGCGGGAAATGCAAATAAATTATGTTAAAATATTCAGACAAACAAAAGATTGTCATTTATATCGTTCTGACCGTTGTCACTTTTGCCGTCTACTGGCAGGTTCATCAATTTGATTTCGTCAATATCGATGATCCGGTTTATGTCACAGAAAACGGTCATATCCAGTCAGGGGTCACACTGAACGGACTACGCTGGGCGTTCACCACCACCTATGCCGAATTCTGGCATCCCCTGACCTGGCTTTCCCTGATGTTCGATTATGAACTTTACGGATTGAACGCCGGCGGTTATCATGTAACCAACCTCATTCTGCACATCCTGAGCACGCTTCTTTTGTTCTGGCTTTTCCACCGCATGACCGGGGCAATCTGGCCCAGCGCCTTTATCGCCGCCTTCTTCGCCCTGCATCCCCTGCATGTGGAATCGGTTGCCTGGATTGCCGAACGCAAAGATGTCCTGAGCGCTTTTTTCTGGATGCTGACTTTATGTCTTTATGTCCATTGTGTGGAGAAACCAGCTATCAAAAGATATCTGCTGGTTCTTTTTTCTTTCATCTGCGGACTGATGAGCAAACCAATGCTTGTGACTCTGCCCGTGATTATGATCCTTCTGGATTACTGGCCGCTGAAACGGTTCGATTCCAGAAGAGGCAATCTGATTTTATGGCAGATGAAGGAAAAAATTCCGTTTTTTGTTTTGTCCGCTGTATTTTCCCTCATCACGTTTTATGCTCATTATAAAATGTCTGTAAAATATTTCCATTTTCCTCTGGACTTGCGGCTGGAAAATGCTCTTGTTTCCTTTATCGCTTATCTGGAAAAAACTTTCTGGCTGCAGGATATGATCTTTTTCTATCCTTTTTTAAATAAACTCCCCTTCTGGCAGGTCGCAGGAGCGGCAATTATTATTCTCTTTGCAAGTTTCGTTATTATCCTTAAGGCGAAAAGTTACCCTTATCTTTTTGTCGGATGGCTATGGTACGCAATAACTATTCTGCCGGTCATCGGAATAATTCAGTTCAATTCACAGTCAATGGCTGATCGCTACATTTATCTGCCTTCTATCGGCATTTCCATCATGCTGGCCTGGGGCTTACCAGTCCTCTTCAAAAGCGAAAATATGCGCAGAAAGATTTTATTCCCGGCGGCAATCGCTCTTCTTACCATCATGTCCTTTTTAACCTGGAAGCAATCCGGCTACTGGAAGAACAGTATTGAACTTCTTAATCACGCCTTAGAAATCAGAAAAGACGTTTATGTCGTGCATGATTGTCTGGGCCTCGCCTTGCTTTCCGCAGGTAAAACACCGGCGGCCATTGATTGTTTTAATCAAGCCATAAATCTGGAATCAAATTATGCCAACGCTTACAATAACAGAGGAACAGCCTATTCCGACCTCAACCGGAAAGATCAGGCCATTCAAGATTACAGCCGCGCCATCGCTCTGAAACCCGATTATGCCGAGGCCTATTATAACAGGGGCACCGCTTACTTTGAGCTGGGCGAATACCAAAAATCCGTTCATGATTATGCGGAAGCGATACGTGTAAAGCCGGATTATATCCCTGCCTATTATAACAGGGGAGTCGTTTATTCCAAACTAGGTCAATATCAGATGGCCATTAACGACTATAGCAGTATTCTGCGTCTGAAGCCCGATTATGCCGCTGCCTACAACAACAGAGGAGCAATTTATTTCAATTTGGGACATAAGGAACTTGCCTGTCAGGACGTGCAAAAAGCTTGTAAGTTGGGAAAGTGTAAAATATTAAAAATAGCTAAAGAAAAAGGATTATGCCGCTAGAAAAGTTTTTGTTTCACCGTTTCTGATAAATTTTATTTTTTACATTCTTCCACTAACCGCATAGACGGCAACGAGTACAGACTATGTCAAATGAACTGAACATCAATGTTGGCAAACAGAAGTTGATCGTTTATATCGTTTTGATCATTGCTGCGCTTGTTGTTTACTGGCAGGTTAGTCAATTTGACTTCCTTAATTATGATGACCCTGTCTACGTTACAGAAAACAGCCATATCCAGTCAGGAATCACACTGAAGGGAATTGACTGGGCGTTTAGCACGACTCATGCCGAATTCTGGCACCCTCTGACCTGGCTTTCGCTGATGTTCGATTACGAGCTTTATGGATTAAACGCCGGTGGATACCATGTAACCAACATCATTCTGCACATTCTGAGCGTCCTTCTTTTATTCCGGCTTTTCCACCGCATGACCGGAGCCCTCTGGAAAAGCGCTTTTGTCGCCGCTTTCTTCGCCCTCCATCCCCTGAGAGTGGAATCGATAGCCTGGATATCCGAACGTAAGGACGTCTTAAGCGCTTTTTTCTGGATGCTGACTTTGTGTCTTTATGTCTATTATGTGGAAAAACCGGCTATCAAAAGATATCTGCTGGTACTTTTTTCTTTCATCTGCGGCCTGATGAGCAAACCAATGCTTGTGACTCTGCCCGTGATTATGATCCTTCTGGATTACTGGCCACTTAAACGTTTTGAATCGCAGAAAGGCAGCTTGTTTTTATGGCAGTTGAGAGAAAAAATAATTTTTTTCATCGTCTCAGCGGTTTTTTCCATCATCACAATTTATGCTCAACCCGGAATAAGCACAAACGATTTGTCATTCCCTTTGGAATCCCGAATTATAAACGCGCTTGGTTCTTTTGTGGTTTACATTGGAAAAACATTCTGGCCCGGGAATCTCACCGTTTGCTACCCTTTCATAGCTCAAGCTCCCGCCTGGCAGGTATCAGGCGCCGTTTTACTGATTCTGGCCGTCAGTGCTGCAGTTATTCTGGCAAATAGACGATGGCCTTATCTGTTTGCCGGCTGGTTTTGGTATGCGGTGGCTCTTCTACCTGTTATCGGAATTATTCCGGGAGGCTATAACGCGATGGCCGACCGTTATGTCTATCTGCCTTCTATCGGCATTGCCATCATGATGGCCTGGGGTGTCCCACTCCTGTTCAAGAGCGAAAATCTATGTAAAAAGATTTTATTCCCGGCGGCACTGGCTTTTCTTATCATCATGTCTGTTTTAACGTGGAAGCAATGCGGCTACTGGAGAGACAGCTTAACGCTTTTCAGTCATGCTCTACACGTAAACAGTCATAACTATCATGCACACATCAATGTCGCTTCCTATCTGGTTAAAGAAAACAACTTCAAGGAAGCTCTTTATTATTACGATAAAGCTATTGAGATAAAACCCGATAAAGCAGATGCCTACAATAACAGAGGAATTGTATACGCTAAAATGGGCCGGTATCAACTTGCCATTGACGACTTTAATAAAGCAATCAGCCTGCAACCGGACAACGCTAATATCTTCACTAACAGAGCGACTTTCTATTTAAATCAGGGCAATGAAAAGCTGGGCTGCAAAGACGCAAGAAAAGCTTGTGATTTGGGAAATTGCTCCATATTGGATATTGCTCAAGGCAATGGACACTGCCGATAATCCATACCAATAATCGTCTATAAACCTCGTCCGGGTTTTTTGCATAATTCGACCAAAAGCGGCTGATTGCCACCCTTATCCGGACTTTCAACTTAAATCACACCCTCATTTTTCAGCTCTTCAACATAAGCTTCAGACATACCAAGAAACTCTCCATAGACCTCAGCATTATGCTGTCCGAGGTCCGGTGAAGGCGTCCTGATTTCTCCGGGTGTTTCGCTCAATTTGATCGGTATACCCGGCGTCGGTATCGAACCGTACCGGGTGTGTTCCACTTCAAGATACATCGCGCGCGATCTTAATTGAGGATCATCGTTGACCTGATCTATGTTTTTTACTATCGAGCACGGAATCTTGCATTCCACCATCGCCTTTTCTACTTCGGCAGCGGTGCGTTGAGAAAACCATTCTTTAAAAAGATTCAGATACTCGTCTCGCGATTTGACGCGCTCGACAACGTTGGCGAATTTCTGATTTTGGGTCGTAATGTCCGGTTTGTTCATAATTTTAGTCATCGCATCGTTCCATTGCCTGTCCGTAAGCATCACAATGGCGACGTAGCCGTCTTTGACGGGATACGAATACCAGCACGGGAAGGGACGCTTTTCGCTGGTAATCACATCGTCCATGGGTTCTCCGAGTGTCTCCTGAATGTAATCCTTGATCGGCTCGGCGCTTTTGGACTCCAGCGCTCTGAAATTGTGGAAATACATGACATCCTGCATGGAAATGTCCACAAGCTGTCCTCTCCCTGTTTTTTGTCTGACCAGTATGGCTTCCAATATTCCTATTGCGGCGTAAGCTCCGCTGACGAAATCTCCGAAAAATACGCCCGGTGTCATATGCGGCGTTTTCTGCGCGAACATAATCCCGCCGCTGGCCTGGGCGATCAAATCAAAGGCAACCCGATCTTTATACGGACCGGTTCTTCCAAAACCCATTATCGAGCAATAGATCAATTTAGGATTACGCCGTTGATGCTCTTCCCAGGTTAATCCGAGTTTATCCATCATTCCCGGGGCAAAATTTTCTATAATGACATCCATTTTTTCTACCAGCTTCCAATAAATATCCCGTCCTTTCGGGTTGCGAATATCAAGGGTTATTCCCCGTTTGTTGCGGTTCCAATTCGATAAAGCACGATCAAATCCTATTATAGGCGACAACATCAAACGCATTGTTTCCCCCCAAACAGGCGGTTCAAGTTTAATCACGTCCGCTCCCATATCGCCAAGAATCTGTGCGCATCGGGGACCGGATAAAAATTGCGATATGTCCAAGACCTTCAATCCTTCCAATGGCTGCATGACAAATTTCCCCCCTTTTAAAATTTAAAACACCCGGAACAAAAAGAAAATCGCGTTCCCGGTTTTTATCACACTTCAGCAAAAAGTAAAACTCATCCGGTTCTGTTAAAACCATATAATGATAAACTTTCTTTCCGTTATACTTATTTTACATTTCAGAATTTGATGCCCGGATAATCCGTAATAAACATATTCTCCCCCTCAGTTGCAATCATTGGCATCGTGCTGCACATCAATTTTGTTGACACATAAGACTGCATTTTCTATAATTCAAAACATCATTGAAACAGGTTTTTATCAAGATTATCCGTCAGGGTGAAATATGGACGATTATAGTAAATTTATCTCACCTAAAAGGCAGTCCCTCCCGACACCCAAAAGCCTTGTCCACGACGGACAAGCGATTTTCGGTACCTTCAACAAAGAGTTCGAAGAAATGGAACTGCTTAATTGTACGAAACCTGCGGGGAAATTTCTGCCGCACTTTTTAAACAAATACCGGCTGACGCTCTGGGAAGCAACCGAAGTTCATCTTGATAACGGCGTCTTACTGGCTGCGGTAAGCGATATGGGCATGTTCGGTGTAATTTTGAATTTGTTTTACGATAAGAGAGCAAAGAAAGTTTACAGCTGGTCAACGAATTTGGCCGGCTCCAAAACAACGATCGCCCCCAATCTTCTCAACGGCAGCATTGCGGAAGCTTATACAAAATATTCTTCGATTAAATATGTCAACCGCTTCGAGAACGGCAAATGTTCTTTGCAAGGCAAGTCTCTTTCCAGAAAAGCCGGCAAAATAGAGTTTCATTTCGATTTGGACAGAATCTCGTTGCCTTCCGTGGTAAGCATTCCTTTCGGACCCAACAAACCGCTTTACTCTCAAAAAGATTTTTTTAAAGCAAAAGGTTATCTGATTTTCAACGGTGAAAGATTCGAAGCCACCGATGACACTACCGCCATCGTGGATGACCACCGCGGATATTATCCATACCGCGCACATTATGACTGGCTGACCACAATGGGCAGGGGCGAAATCGACGGAGAAAAAAAGTATTTCGCCTTTAATCTCACCCGAAATCAATCCCTCAACCAGAACGATTACAACGAAAATCTTATTTGGCTTGAAGGAAGCACCAGTCTATTGCCGCCGGTCCGGTTTACGCACAATGCGGAAGATTCCGTCTGGACTGTTAAAGACGAGCAGGACATGGTCAACGTCACATTTGACATCGGCGATATGTATAAAATGGAAGTTCATGCCGCTTTGATCGATATAGATTATCATGTGGCCTTCGGAGAGATAAAGGGTTATGTCCGTGGAACTGACGGCAAAAAATATTTTTTGGATCACAAAATGGGAATGGGTGAGGATAAAACATTGAGATTTTAATGCTTGATCTTAACCGTTTAAATGCAAATCTTCAAAAAATTATCTGTATTAAATCCAGTTTATAAAATTAATGAATAATTTCTATTTATGATATTTTCTGACAACCGCGGTAATTACGCCGGCAATTCGCAAATCAGCCCGCGGCATTATTGTAGAGTATTGGGAATTAGCCGCTTCGAGAACAACCATATCCCCTTTTTTGTGAAAATACTTCATTGTCCAGTTGCCGTCCACTTCAGCCAGAACTATATCGCCATTTTTGGGTTCCCTGTTGTTCTCCACAATAACCAGATCTTTTTCTCTGATCCCCGCGTCAATCATGGAATCGCCGGTAACAGAAAGCAAAAAAGAGTTTTGAGGATTTCTGACCAGATATTCGTCAAAGGAAACAATATCCCGCAGTTCTTCCTCCGCCGGCACCGGAATTCCCGCACATACTTCCCCTGCAAGCTTCAACGCCCGCGGGTTGCGGGTCAGAGTTAAAAATCCTTTGGAATCCTTCTGCAAAATTCCGGCATCCAATAATTTAGCCACCCAGAAATGAGCAACACTCTTGGAACGAACACCAATAATTTCAGCAATTTCCGAATAGCTAGGCATTCTTCCGTTATCGAGGAAAAAAGCGGTGATTTTTTTCTCCACATCCTGTAAAGTTCGCTTGACTTTCATGAAATCTATGATATAGAACGATCGTTCTATTGTCAAGGGGAATTTTAATGAGACTCCAGTCCCGACATATCGGGATTGGAAATTATCCCGTGCAAAGCATAGGGAAATGAGACCATAAGAACATTTTTAGGAGGAACTTTGAACGAAAAACTGATTGCATTTCTGGCAACGGGATTCGGTTCAGGGCTGGCGCCTTTCGCTCCCGGAACGGCGGGCACGCTGATCGGTGTTTTGATTTGCCTTATTTTTATGCCTTTCCCCTGGATAGCGCGCTTTCTGGTCGTCTTGGCATTGCTGGCATTCTCTTTTTATGTCGCCGATCAGGCGGAAAAAATTTACAAAAGAAAAGACGACCAGCGCATTGTCATTGATGAAATTATCGGTTTTCAAATCACAATGATTCCGGTGGCAATCAATGTTCTGAACCTTTGCGCCGGCTTTATTTTATTTAGAATTTTTGATATTGTAAAACCCTTCCCTATTAAAAACCTGCAAAGACTGCCCGGCGGATGGGGTATCGTGGCGGATGATGTAGTGGCCGGAATTTATGCGGCCATTGTTTTGTGGCTGCTAATATATTTTTTGAAATTTTAATAATTTATTGTGAGACTCAAATTTCAGAAACGAAGTACATTGAAATTTGTAAGTCGAACAATCCCGCACAGCGGAGGTCATGACACTCGCTAAGAACGAGCGTAGCGAAGTTTGAAGCGCAAGTGGAATTATCCCGCGAAGCGGAGGGTATAATATTTTCCTAAAGCTTGCTTTGGGATCATACCCGTGATTGATCAACTTTGTAGAATGCGCCATAGGCAAGGCGCGCGAGTCGTGAGGAGTGAGACGTATTTTTTCACGTGTGACCTTTAGGTTATACGTTGCAACTAGCCTGCCCCGGGGAAGGACGAAGCGCAACGCGGCATATGGACATTATACGAAGTTGAAGGTGTGATATGAAGATCGGTATTCTGACAATCGGCAATGAACTCATGAACGGACGCATTGCGGACACAAACGCTTCCTTCATCGCGCGTGAAGCCAATCAGCAGGGCTGGAGCGTGGAAGCAATCATGTCCGTCGGCGATGATTTCGCGGCCATTAAGGACCGGCTGAACTATCTGCTTTCTATGACCGACGCAGTCATCTGCTCCGGCGGTTTGGGGCCAACCTCTGATGATATTACCACTGCGGCTATCGCCGAAGCTTTCGACCTTCCTTTATACACGGATGAAAGCGTCCTGAATTTTATAAAAGATATCTTCACCAAATTCAATTTTAAATGGGTCGAAAATAACGCCAAACAGGCCATGTTCCCTCAGGGAGCTGAGGTTTTACCCAACGCCAGAGGCACAGCGCCGGGTTTTTCCCTTTCCATGAATGGAAAGTTTATTTTTGTCATTCCCGGCGTGCCCGCTGAAGCAAAATTAATGGTAACCAACGGTGTCCTTCCCGCTCTGCGCAGGCATTTTCCGCAGAAAGAACAATATATCGTCAAACAAACCATCAGGACCTTCGGGCTTTCCGAAGCCGCGGTGGATGAGCAGGTAAAAGATATTGACTTTGATTCTCTGGGCGTGAACATTGGTTTTTATCCGGTGTTTCCCGAAAACCATATCGTTTTAATCGCACGCAGCCGGAATCAGGATGAAGCTCGAAACCATCTGCAAAAAGCGCAGGATGAAGTCTCCGCTCATGTACGGGATTATATTTTTGCCTATGGAGAACAAACACTCGAAGAAGTGATTGCCGGTCTTTTGACCGCAAAAAAACTGACCATCGCGGTGGCGGAATCGTGCACAGGCGGAATGATTACCAGCCGCCTTACCGATGTTTCCGGCAGTTCCGATTATCTGGAGCGCGGGCTGGTGACTTACAGCAATGCGGCTAAGATCAGCATGTTGGGCGTCCCCGCTGAAATCATCAAAAGGCACGGAGCCGTCAGCGAGGAAACAGCACGGCTGATGGCCGAAGGTGTGCGCAAACTGGCCGGAACCGATCTGGGGATTTCCTCCACCGGCATTGCCGGACCGACCGGCGGAAGTCCGGAAAAACCTGTGGGCATCGTATATATCGCGCTGGCGGATTCCCGAAAAACGATTTGCCGCCACTACGCTTACCGCTGGGACCGCAAAAGGAATAAGGACATTTTTGCCGAAGCGGCGCTTTTTTTGCTCAAGAACTACTTACAGGGAAAGGCTTAGTTTATGGCCAATAACGAAAAAAATATCCGCGCTTTTCTGGCCATCGAGCCGCCGGAAGATATTCTGCAGGAAATAACCCGTCTGCAGGAAAAATTAAAACGGGAAATCAGCGGCCGGTTGAGCTGGACAAGGCCGCAAGGTCAGCATCTGACCTTAAAATTTTTCGGCGATATTTCCAAAGAGGATATCAATAACATTAGTGCCGCCGTGCAGAAGCGGGTCGTTGCAGAGCAAAAATTAAATCTGAAAGTTGAAAAGCTGGGCGTTTTTCCGGATGCCCGCAGACCGCGCGTGCTATGGTGCGGGATTACCGGCGATGTGGAAAGACTTATCAATCTCCAGAAAAAACTCGATAGCGATTTCGCGGCTCTCGGCTTTCCTGCGGAAGACCGGTCTTTCAAGGCGCATCTGACACTGGCGCGGATAAAAGACCCGCGCGACATAACTGGATTGAGCGAAGCGCTGAAAAAACATGATGCATTTAAAGCCGGAGAATTTGTCGTAGATAAATTGTTTTTATTTCAAAGCAATCTCTCGCCGCAGGGCGCTGTCTACGCAAAACTGGCAGAATTTGACTTGAATGGATGATTAATTATGGTTGTCATTCCCGCGTAGGCGGGAATCCAGGAAAAATAATTTAGGAATTGAGTATAGTGAAATTAAGAACCTCCAAGGACTTCGCATCATGAAAAAGAAATTGCCATTAATTCTCACCTTTGTCATCGGTTTAGCATTGGGTATTGTAGTTGCCTCGTGGTTCATTCTGAAATACTCCTCGTCGACCTATGAAATACAAGAATTAGCAAATATAGCTGAATTGGAAAATTTATCTTTTAGAGTTTATAAAGATGGTGATCCAACAACTTCGGTTATCGTAATAAAATATTTGATTAAAAAATTAGAAATGTACGAAAATAATTCTAGCAATGCAGAACTTTACAACACGGATAGAGGCATAGCACATGGAAGGCTTTGTATCCTATACGAAAAAATAGGTAATAAAGCCATGTCTGAAAATGAGTGTAAAATTGCAATATCATTGTTAGGTTCAAAGTATAAGATATCAACTCAGAAGGACTTAATTGAGAAGATAAATAAGATTGATTCCATAAAGATGGACACGAAATATCCTAGAAAAGAAACGAGGGACAACAACACCCAATAATATATAAAACTGGATTCCCGCCGTCGCGGGAATGACGATTCTTTTTAGGGAATGACAGATAAAAGTTGCAATAAAAAATAAAATATTTTTAAAAATAAGAGAATTAAGGAGGGCATTGTATTATGGCGGATATGGATAGATCAAAGGCCGTTGATTTGGCGATTAATCAGATAGAAAAACAGTTCGGCAAGGGTTCGATCATGAAACTGGGCGGCTCGGAGAAAGTGGATGTTCCGGCGATTTCCACCGGCTCGTTGAGCCTCGATATCGCGCTGGGAACGTTCGGCGTTCCGCGCGGACGCGTTATCGAAATATACGGGCCGGAATCCGGCGGTAAAACAACACTGGCTTTGCATATCGTCGCCGAAGCGCAGAAAAAAAACGGT
>JAJFTS010000061.1 GCA_021372815.1 Deltaproteobacteria bacterium
GCGCCCGGGCGAGTTCGTCCAGCTCTTCATGTAGTTTTTTCAGGACCTCGTCGGCATTTTGCCAGTCAAAGCCGCAACGGGCGGCAACCGTCGTGATCTTTTGCGCTCTTTTCAGCGCGGGCAGTGAGCGGGGAATGCTGCCGAAGAGATCGTTGTCCGGATGCTTGCCGCCCCGCTCTTTTTTCTTGATCTCCTGCCAGTTTTCCTTTACTTCCCGGACGGAGTTGACTTTGACGTCACCGAAAACATGCGGATGGCGACGGATCATTTTTTCTTTAATGGCCGCCATCACGTCGGCCAGCGAAAATTCTCCGGATTCGGACGCGATTTCGGTGATAAATAGGATTTGAAACAGCAGGTCTCCCAGCTCTTCCTGAATGTGCCGCGGATTGTTTTCGGCGAGAGCGTCGAGGACTTCATAAGATTCGTCCAGAAGATATTTGCCGATGTCCTGCCGGCTCTGCTTCCGGTCCCAGGGGCACCCGCCCGGCGCCCGCAGTTTTTTAATCAGTGCGATCAGTTCCTGTAATTCTTTTTGAGAATCGTTGACGGAATTCATTTTATATCATCATCCACTTTTACGAGTTGGGCAGGTCATTAGCACAATAAGGAAATGCTGACAATGTTTTCTCTCACGGTAAATTTGTTCTGGCCGAAACATGCCGAAACAGCGAATTTCTGGTTTTCTGCCCCCATGTGATATCAAATACTTGTGGGAAGAACAAATTTACCCTGTGTTTTCTCTGTATGGGAAAACAACCCTGTTGACAGGACAGTTGGAGTTTCCTATAGTCTGATCATGTTAAAGAACGTTCGCCTCTATCAAGGCATTATTTTTATAATGCTTTCGGAATTATTTTTTACCATCGCCACCATATTTTCCAAACTGTTAACCAACGCATCGGATGTTTCCGCGCTGGAGGTAACCTTTTCCCGATTTTTTCTGGGATGGATTGTTGCCGCGGTGATTGTTTACAAGAATTCGCTGTCCCTTGTTCCGAATAATTTGTCCCTTCTGGTCTGGCGGGGCGTGCTCAATACCGTTGCTGTCATTCTATTTTTCCTGGCGTCGCAATACACGACCATCACCAATACCCACATGCTCAACATGACCTATCCCTTTTTTATTTTTCTTTTCGCGCCGCTTTTTTTCCGTGAAGAAAAAATATCACTTTTGATGTATCTGATTTTGATTGTCGCGCTTGCCGGTATCTGGCTGGTGATCAATCCCAATCTGAGCGCCGTCAACAAGGGAGATATATTCGGCCTGCTGTCGGGGATTGTTGCGGCTTTCGCGATTATTACGCTGAATATGGCGCGAAAAAATGATTCGACAATGGTGATTCTGTTTTATCTGATGTCGATCGGGACGGTATTGAACGGTCTGGCCATGCTGCCGGTTTTTGTATGGCCGAAAGGCAGTCAGTGGCTGCTTTTGCTGGCATCGGCTTCGGTGGGTGTCCTGGGCCAGATTTGCATTACCTACGGCTATAAGTTTATTACCGCACGCGCCGGTTCACTGGTTTCTTCATCCCGGATCTTCTATGCCGTTGTGCTGGGCATGCTGATTTTCAACGAAGACCTGACGATGCGTATTGCCATGGGTGGTTTGCTGATTCTTCTTTCGATTGTGGCAGTGACCTGGCTTCACAAACCGGATCAAGAAGTTCCATCAAACCCGTAGCGGGCAAATCGGATTTCGGAAATGCAAATTTTCAGTTGACCTTGAACAAAGGACTGTCTTTTCCGAAGTCGATAATAAATGGCGTCTGAGGATGTCCCAGCCTGCCTGAAATTTCTGTTGTCTTGTCCTTCGAATATCTCCCAAGCTTCATCACGGTTACTATGCCGTCGTTCTCACGATCCACCTCACTGCTGTTGGCAATCCCCTGCAGCAACGTATGGGTGTATAAACCATTGCCCTGATAGCCGTCCAGCGCCGTTTGCACACTGCCTGCCGATGCAAAAATATGCAGCCCCATTTTTTTTGCCAGTACGGACATCCGGGCATCATACAGGCCGCTGACGATAGTATCGACCCCCCCGGCATGACAGGTATCAAAGACAAACAACTGCGACAGGGATTTTATCTTTTTCGATATTTCAACAATTTCATTGGAACTGATCAGGCTGGTCGTATTGAACAGCTTCCCGTCAAAACCGCTGGTGACGATGTAGTACTGACCCTGAAGCAGCAAACCATGGGAGGCGTCAAAGAATATAAAACGGTCTCCCTGTTTAATTTTTTTGGACAGACCGTCTATCGTGGACAGGATGTTTTGTTTACTGGCCTGTTGATTGACCAGACGGACCAGATGGATGTTTTCCGGCTTATACAGAGTGCGGGCCCTGGCGGACAGCTGGTTTGAAAAATCTGACGCATCCTTGGCGGCATACTTGAGGTTAATAGAGGCGTCACGATACTTGTCGATGCCCACAGAAAGAATATAAAGGTGAGGCTCGTCCTGTTTGACCGTGGATGTGAACCTGGCTGTTTCCAGAAAACTCTGTACGGTATTGGTGGCGTTAAAAGCCGTCAGGCTGATTTCATTTTCGCCCGCGATCGTTTCAACTTCAACGCAATTTTCAACGAGGTTGCCTTTCGGCGCAGACAGTTGATTTTCGGACAATTTCTTTCCCTTCACCACCAGTGAACGCATATCCTGATAGACCGTTCTGCTATTGAGTGAGGCCAGCTGCATCCTGGCCGTCGTTTCGTTTTTAACCACTTCGCGGTAAAACCCATCGGACTTGATCAGCTTGCCGTTCTGGAAGATCCGGATTTCGCCGATTCCACCGCCGGCACTTTTGACACGATAGCAGACTTTTGCTGAAGGCAGGTTGGTTTCCCCCGGCAATGAACTGAAACTGACTCTCGGCGGCGGTGTTCTGATTGCTTCGCTCAGCGTCAACGTAACCAGGTTTGCAATATTTTCCCCGTTGAGTTTTGCCGTTACAATATCGGGACGGTAAAAGAGATCGTAAAACTGGTCAATTCCGTATACTTTGGTATTCACCAGAATATTCAATGATTTATGACCGTTTTGTGATGAATTGTAATAGCCTTCCTGGGTGACAATGATCCATTCGCCGTCATTCAAATCAACAAACTTGATAAATTCCTGGCCGGTATCGCCTTTCCATAAGCGTATCGTACCGTCCGCTCCGCCGGAGATAACCATATTTCGTGCGCTCGCAAAAGCAATGGATTTGACTTCTCCCGTATGCCCGGCAAGGGTTTGCAGCTCCCGCCCGGTGGCAACATCCCAGATCTTCACCATATTATCCCGGGCCGCCGACACGATGCGTCCGCCGTCGGATGAAAACGCCAGAGCGTTAATTCTTCCTTTGTGGCCGGAAAAAGTTTTTATCTTTTGACCGGTGGAAACATCCCACAAATGGATGGCGCTGCCCCAGTTTCCGGAAAGCAGATATTGACCGTCAGGCGAAAAGATAACTGTGCTGATGCGATTATCAAAAGCGCGTAAATTCAAGGTCATTTTTTCAGCCATTCGCACAACAACTGCAGGAGGGGCATCCCCCGTAACGGGTGCGGCTGGCGCGGTTGGAACGGGACGTACTGCGCCGCCTCTTCCTCTTCCGCCTGCGAATCGCTCATTCTCTCTGGCTGCCTGATATTCGGCGGGCGGCTTGTTCTCTTTAAAAGGTCCGACTTCGGTTGCGGTGGACGCATCCCAAAGTTTTATTTTACCATCCCAGCTTCCGGAAACCACATATTGACCGTCCGGCGAAAAACCGACGGAGTTCACCCAGGCTGTGTGTCCGTTGAATTTACGTATTTCTTGTCCGGAGGCAATGTCCCAAAGCCTGATGATTTTATCGCTGCCCGAGGTCAGCACAGAGCGGCCGTCGGGGGAAAAGGCTACTGAATCAATCAGGTCATCTTTCGTGTTTCCAATAAATGACTTGATGGCTTTTCCTGTTTCCACATCCCAGAGGATGGCTTTGTGGTTTGCGCAGCCGGTGAGGACAAATTTGTCATCCGGCGAAAACGTGACAGAAAAAATGGCATCTTTAACGTCGACAAATGACCGGATTTCTCTACCTGCTTCCACATTCCAAAGCCTGAGCGATGTTCCACCTGCCGAAACAATCATCTTGCCGTTGCTGGAATAATCCAGGGCTTCAATTTCATGATGCCCAGGCGGAGCGTAAATCTTAGCGGTCATGTCAGTGGCCGTTGGGCCCGGACTTTCATCGAAAGCTTTCGGGGCCTGTTCGCGTCCACCGGCGGCGGGTGATTGCCCCATTCTTCCGACAAGTGTCATAATGGTGGGAGACAGACGAAATATCGACAAAACGATCCGGTCACCGGGGCTGGATCCGGAAACGGCGCGTTCCAGTTCACTGACGTTTTTGATGCTCTGATAATTAAAGCCTACAATGATGTCATTGGGTTTTATGCCCATTTGCTCTGCGGCGCCGCCTTTTGTTACGCCGGCAACCAGGACGCCATCCTCCAGACTTGTTAACCTTGAAAGCATCCTTTTATAGCCGCCTTCCAGTGTCTTTGACTGCAACCCGAGCCAAGCCTGTTCATCGGCAAGGGCATTGCCGGGAAAAGCAATGGATAGCGACAAGAAACAGATGACCAGCGCGCAGATATATAAAAACGAAGCTAAAGATAAAGACGGGTTGATGAATCCGCTTCCACAAACATCCCTTTTGTTGTTTGAGATCATTATTTTTGGGCCTCCTGCCCCCGTGAAACGATCATTTCACGATAAAGATGTCTCTTTGTCTGTCCTGAAAATAAATGTGGTTATATTGTGATCCGTTGACCCGGTCGAAAAAAGCCTCGCCGCTCTGGCGGCATTC
>JAJFTS010000063.1 GCA_021372815.1 Deltaproteobacteria bacterium
GGCAGATGATGGAGGCGCTGAACAGTTCACCGCCGCCGGGGTAAAACAGTCGAAATGGTTCAATGGGAAGAATCATCTCCGTTCCGGAAAAGGACAACAATAAAACCGGATTGAACGTTTACAGAAATAAGGAAAGCGTGAAAGTGATGGAACAGATTCCTCTTTTCCTGGAGGACCACGTCCTTGCCAATACAGCCGATGCGGACCTGGCGGTCCTGCGGCTTTCCGAAGCCATCGACGGTTATCGGACCTATACGGAATTTTACGGCGCGGATGCCGATATTGCCCGTAAACGAATACTTGCCGAATTTTTGCGCGACGGTTTATGCCGTATTCCATTTGCCGATAGAAACTGCCCGGATGATCTATGTGAACTGTGGGATGCGTTTGAGCGTAACGCGCATGAGCAGGGCCTGCGCAAAGACGGCCTGTTGCCGGATATCCGTAAATCCTTTTTTCAGCACGCAGCGGATGTTTTGACCCGATATCATGCGGACAATCTCCCCGGCGCGGGCAACCACTACCCCGCGGGCTACGTTTTCATGAAGGCGGGCGCCTGGAAACAAGCCATTCACACGCTGCGCGCCAGCATCGCAAGCGATCCGGACAACGCCCGGCTTTACGGATATCTGGGTGACGCCTTTTACCTTGGCGGCAACCTCGACGCGGCAAGTCAATGTTACTTTGAAGCTTGCCTGATCGACCCGGCCGCCTTGGACTGGCGGAACATGCAAAACCATGAACTTCTCCTGCTGCGGCAGGAATTGATGGAAGATCATGACGGCCATGACGCAAACGGCGAGGCCTGGATTGCCGTGCAGGCTTATTTGCACGGCATGATTTTCCCCCGGCCAATGGAGCAAAAGCTGAAACTGGCAGAACTTTTTGAACGCTACCTTGAAAAGGAAATCGATTACATAGAGAACCGTCAGGCCCAAACCGCCGCCCAGATTTTTTTGATCGGCATTGTTCTTTGCGCCCACGAACCCCTCCTGCGCCAGATCAAAGGCGCCGATTTCGCCGCCATCCGCGCGCGGATGAAGGACATTAACCCAACTCTTTTTGAGCAATATTTGAAAAGCATTGGAAAACAGCAGAAACGTCAATGCGGAAATCAATAATTGACAATATGTCGGCAGAAAATGTATTGTGCAACACGTCAGGAACTGGAACAGGATCTAAAGTTGATACATGCTGAAGCCGTATAAAACTGAGATTAATGATATTGCTGTTGTTTTTGCACACACTGGAACGCAATATTGCAAGAAAAACCGAGTTTATGCAATCGCGGCAACAATTCTCAGCATTACCGGCGCGTCGAAAACCTTTGAATCCTTTATCCAGTATCCACATCTGACAGTGCGCGACAGGTATTATTCCAATATCTCCAAAGAAACATTGGCCAACGCACCCGAATCCACCGCCGTTTTTCCACAGGTTAAAAATTTTCTCAAAGACACAGACATTATTTTGACCCTTTCCTATCAGGATAACCATGAGGAAATTCACAAAATATTCCCTGACAAAAGGATCGTTGACCTTGGTTTTGCTGTTGAGTTCTTCTTGCCGCACGTTGATTCATTTTCCCCTAAAAGATTGTGGGAATATCTTCACAAGCAGGAACGTAAAAGAATTTATTTTGCGGCATCGGAAGTGACGGCTCTGTCCATAGACTTGCTTGCGGCTATTTGCGGAAATGCGCTTAATGATGTTGTGCTACCCCGGGCGGCGGCGATCCGGTATTATCTTAAAAAGAGCAACACCCTTTTTGGCGATCTGTTCCTTCATTTTGTAAACAACTATGAAAAGTATTTCGACGCTCTGTTTAACCCGCGTCAGAATCCTGATACAGAAAGTTGGCAAACGTTTCTGGAACACGCGTCGGCAAAGCGGCAGAATATAAACAAGACCGAACCGACCGAGAAAATCTGTGTTGAAAGATTGGAATCAATTTATCGGGGACTGTCGCAATCTGAAAAGGGCTTTTCATTTCGGGTTTTGCAGGTTGAATATGCCAACCATGTAGCCCAGGCTATCAATGATGAAGCCGTTCTCACCATCGAAGCCGGAACCGGTACGGGGAAGACACAGGGCTACCTTGTTCCCGTGATGGAATATCTCTCCCGGAATCCCGATGAACGCATCGCTGTTTCCACCTATACCAAAAGCCTTCAGGACCAGATATTCCAACAGGAAATTGCCTTTATTAAAAACGCAAACAAAATGTACAGGGATATTCCCGTTTCACTGCTTAAAGGAAAATCGAACTACATCTGCGCGGCGAAACTGGGTCATGTTTATGATGAGACGTGGGAGGGGCCAAAGCTGCTGACGTGGTTGTATTTCGTCAACCTGACCTATAATTACCGGGATGCCGACGGAGATCAGACCGGCCCGAGGATTATCCATTATCTCCACGATGGCTCGTTTTTCTACCAAATCCAGCGCGAAGTATCCGCCCGCAGCGGGTGCGATCCCAAGCATACCAGATGCCCCGCTCAGATCGTAAGCGCCGAAGCCCTCGCGTCGCGTCTCATTGTCACAAACCATCACAAACTGATGCTCTTGAATCATGATCCGATCCTTAAGGGGCTTTACAAAACCTACATTATTGATGAGGCCAACCACTTCGAGCAGGCGGCGGGCAGTGCCCTGGGACAGGAATTTAATTCCAGAGATGTCGTGGGATGCATGGATTACATCGAAAAGGCGCTTTCGAAGCCGCTTGGCCGGGCAGTTGATGATGTTGAAAAAGACATCAAGGAATCCCTTGCGACCATTTCCAGCCTGAAAAAAGAAATTCTCCGTTTCGGCGATATCTTAAAAAGCATTCGAGCACAAAAGAACCAGAGCGGCGGGCATCAGGAATTGCCCGCCAATCATGCGTCATTTAAAGAAGGCGCCGTCATAAAACATTTGGAATCTCTGCGGTCTGAGATCAATCAGATTGCGCGACATTTAAAATGGCTGAAAGACGCTGATATATGCCGTATGCTGAGGATTCAGGAAAGAACGCAGGAACGGATGAAAAGAAACCTGGACGATCTGCTGGATCAAGGCTTGTCTTTGAAAGCCATGGCGGATGCTTATACGAAACAAAACCAGATTCTGACCTACGATGTCTTTTCACGGCACTGGACGCTTTTATCCAGACCGGTCGATGTTTCCAGCCTGATCAGAGAAAATCTCTATAAAGACACGGAAGGTCTCATCTATACCTCGGCCACAATCTGCATGGACGGTAACTATGAAACATTCAAACAGATCGCCGGAACGGACCGGCCTTTCTTTCTGAATAAGGAAAAAACCGCTGAACGAGAGTTCCGGCATGTCTTTCTTGGATCATCGTTTTCACCGGACAGAATGGAAATGATTGTCCCTCCGGAAACGCCGTCCGGTGATTACCAAAACAAATCAGCCTGGATGGATTTTATCGTAAAAGCATTGCCCGATCTGATAAAAAATAACAAAGGGCGAACGCTGGTGCTTTTTTCCAGTTATTCGGATTTGGAAGCCGTGGCAAAAAGGATCGGGAATGACATCGTTGAAGCGGGATACCCGCTTCTCATCCAGCGCAACGGTTATCCGACGGGCGACCTGTATGATGAATTTCGGGCCGTCAAGGAAAGCGTACTCTTCGGCGTGGACACCTTCTGGTACGGCGTCGATTTCAAAGGAGACACGCTTACGCAGGTCATCATCACCCGGATTCCATATCCCAACCCCGGCGATGCCTTGAATATGGCCAGAAAGAAGACTATGCATCCGGCTAAATACATGGATCGTTATCTCTACGATACCTACATTAAAATGAAACAGGGCATCGGCCGCCTGATCCGCTGCGAAACGGACCATGGGAAGGTGCTTGTTCTCGATTCCCGTTTTCATCGGATGAAAGACAAATTCATCAAGCAGAATGAAAACAAAGCAGTTGGATTTCAAAAAACAGGTGATCGAAAGGATCAGTTACAGACGACTTTCGATGATCATCTATAAAGAAGGAGAAAATGTAAGTGAATAAAGAGGAAATACTGACGATTTTCAAGGAACATTTAATTCTACTCCGACATATAAATGATTATGATCATATCAACAACCTCATCAGGTACAAAGCGATTTGATGCCGGACATCGGGCAGAGAGGATCTTTGTTTCAGCTCTCTTTGCCTGTCTCGCCAACGTTCCGAGGAA
>JAJFTS010000082.1 GCA_021372815.1 Deltaproteobacteria bacterium
TTGAAGCGCAATCAAAGAGGAAGCTTCATGGATAAAGAAGTCCGTTTCTTTTTGCTGACTTGATGAAATTGAAGAAATTCTTTTTTTGTAGCCCAGGCGCTGATATATTTTTTCGTGGGGAGGAACAATCGATATCTTTTCTATAAAAACAACAGAATTCATTTTTTTCGTCCTCACCGCAATTGCCTGTCTTGGGTTTGAACCGGCTGTCTTTAAATCAAAAGTTTGCGCAGGTTTTTGGCGACATGATTGCCCATTTCTTCGGTACCGATGATTTTTTTATCCGGTTGATGAATATCCTGCGTTCTCACGCCTTCTTTTAAAGTTTCCGTAACCGCATTTTCTATCAGATCGGCATCCCGGGGCATGGATAATGAATAACGCAGCATCAACGCAGCCGATAGAATTGTGGCCAGCGGATTGGCGATATTTTTACCGGCTATATCCGGAGCTGAACCGTGAATGGGTTCATACAAAGCGGTCTTTTCGCCCAGGCTTGCCGATGGGAGCATGCCGATGGAACCGGTCAGCATCGCGGCTTCATCGCTTAATATATCTCCGAATAAGTTGGTCGTGACAATGACGTCAAACTGAGCCGGATTACGGATCAGCTGCATAGCGCAGTTGTCGACATACATATGCTTCAGCGTAACATCGGGATAATTTTGACCGACTTCCGTAACCACATCACGCCACAGTTCCGTAGTTTCAAGAACATTGGCTTTATCTGCCGAGAGGAGATTCTTTTGGCGCGTTCGGGCTATTTCAAAGGCACGAATGGCAATGCGGCGAATTTCATCCTCGGAATAAACCATGGTGTTGACACCTTTGCGTTTCCCGTTTTTTCCTTTTTTAACCCCCCGCGGTTTGCCGAAATAAACGTCACCGGTCAGTTCGCGGACAATCATGATATCGATTCCCTGAATGAGATTTTTTTTGAGCGGAGAGGCATCCAGAAGTTCGTCGAAAGCGACAATCGGCCGTAAATTGGCATAAAGGCCCAGATTCCCTCGTAATCCCAAAAGCGCTCTTTCCGGCCGGAGGCTGTAATCCAGACTTTCCCATTGGGGACCGCCCACGGCTCCCAGTAAAACCGCGTCGCTTTGCAGGGCAAGTTCGAGACTTGAATCCGGCAGAGGTGTTCCATAATTATCGTAGGCAATGCCACCGACAAGTCCTTCTTGAAGTTGAAGGTCGATGTTTTTATGGTCGGAGATAATTTTTAGAATCTTCAGAGCCTCTTTCATTATTTCCGGCCCTATGCCGTCCCCGGCAAAAACGGCTATTTTGAAATTATTATTTTTCATTTTTTTCTCTTTTCCTGGCTATATGTTTCATCAGACCGCCATCGGCAATGAGTTCTTCCATAAAAGGCGGAGTGGGATTGATTTTAAAAGTTTTGTTTGACCGTGCTATGGTTATCGTTCCCCGGGCGCTGTCCACAAGGATCTCCTCTCCTTCTTCAATCGCATCCACAAGTTCCCTGGACTCGAAGATGGGCAGTCCCATGTTAAAGGAGTTGCGGTAGAAAATACGGGCAAAACTTTTGGCGATCACGCAGGAAACTCCCGCCGCTTTTATTGCGATCGGCGCATGTTCACGGGAAGAACCGCAACCGAAATTTTCTCCGCCCAGGAGGATATCTCCTTGTTTCATCTTAGATACGAAATTGGGATCCGCATCCTCCATGCAGTGAGTTGCCAGTTTCTGCGGATCGGATGTTGTTAAATAACGCGCCGGAATAATCGCGTCGGTATCTATATTATCTCCGAATTTCCAGACTCTTCCTTTAAATATCATACTTAAAATCCTTTTTAATGAGACTCAATCTTCAGAAACAATGTGTATAGAAGATTGTAAGTTGTAATGAGCCCCAAATTTTAATGGAACTCAGATGTTACAAGCGTAGCGCAGTAATATCTGCAAGTTGAATTATCCCGCTGGCCAAGTCCAGCGGGACTATAGTCTAATAGTTTATAATTCTTCAGGGGAAGCGATTCTGCCCAACACGGCGGACGCGGCGGCCACTGCCGGATTAGCCAGATAGACTTCACTCTGAGGATGTCCCATGCGGCCGACAAAATTTCGGTTTGTCGTCGCGATCGCTTTTTCTCCGGCCGCCAGAATTCCCATATGACCGCCCAGACAGGCTCCGCAGGATGGCGGACTGATGATGGCCCCGGCTTTCATGAAAATTTCAATCAGGCCCTCCTTGAGCGCCGCCTGGTAAATTCCCGGTGTTGCCGGAACGATGATCAATCTTACGCCTGTTGCCGCTTTGCGGTTCTTCAAAATCCGCGCGGCAATTCTCAGGTCTTCAATCCGGCCGTTGGTGCAGGAACCGATAAGGGATTGATCAATTTTTACTCTGCCTGCCTTACTGACCCCTTTTACATTGGATGGCAAATGGGGGAAGGCTACCTGCGGTTCAATTTTTGCGGCGTCGATTTCTATGATATCGGAATAAACGGCATCCGTGTCCGAATAAAAGAATTTGTAATCCCTCTTCGCTTTTTTTCTGATGTATTCCCGGGTTATTTTATCAGGAGCGAAAATGCCGTTTTTAGCGCCGGCTTCAATGGCCATATTGGCCATGGAAAGTCTGTCGGCCATGGACAGTCTGCTGACGGTTTCTCCGGTGAACTCCATGGCTTTATAAAGCGCTCCGTCAACGCCGATACGACCTATGATATGCAAAATAAGGTCCTTGCCGGAAACCCATTTTTTCAAGGCACCGGAGATGATGAATTTTATCGATGAGGGAACTTTAAACCACAGTTCGCCGGTGAGCATGGCCGCGGCCAGATCGGTACTGCCCACGCCTGTGGCAAACGCTCCCAGCGCTCCGTAGGTACAGGTGTGGCTGTCCGCGCCGATGACCAAATCTCCCGGCAAAACAATGCCCAGTTCGGGCAGTAAAGCGTGTTCAACTCCCACGTTGCCGCCTTCATAGAAATGAGTTATTTTCTGCTTCATGGCGAATTCCCGCACTGCTTTGCATTGCTGAGCGGAATTGATGTCTTTGTTCGGTGTAAAATGATCTAGGACCAACGCCACTTTGTTCTTATTAAATACTCTCTTTCCGCCTGATTTATTAAACTCATTAATGGCTATCGGAGCGGTGACATCGTTGCCCAAAGCGATATCCACCCGGGCATTGATTAATTGTCCGGCGCAGATTTTTTTCAGTTTTGTATGAGCCAGTAAAATTTTTTCCGTAATGGTGTTGCCCACGATTCATTCTCCTTATGAGAAATGATACCGGTTTGTTTTCTGAGGTTAACTTTGTCGGCTGCAGTGTCGGCTTTTTCAACGTATAATCTGAAGGTCTGGCGTTAATAAAATGCGCCTGCGGAGCCTCCTCCCTGCCGTCGCGTTATCCTTTGAAAGCAAAATGGTATGAGAAGTTGTCTTTATACTTTTTTAAATGTTTATTCAACTTTAACCTTTTTGGCACTGTTTTTTAAAAATTCCAGACGATTCAGTGCGTTGATATAGGCTTTGGCTGAAGCGACGATAACATCGGGATGCGCCCCGCGGCCGACGACGGAATGCCCGTTGTATTTCAGTTGAACCATTGTCTCGCCCTGCGCGTCCGATCCGCCGGTGATGGCATTGACCGCATATTTTATCAACGGATAATTGGTTTTGGTGATGTTGCGGATGGCGGCAAATGTTGCATCCACCGGCCCGTTGC
>JAJFTS010000104.1 GCA_021372815.1 Deltaproteobacteria bacterium
AATCCCTGGGAAAAGCTGAAAGAAAAATATCCGGTGGGAACAATTGTCAAAGGTATTGTCAGAAACATTACCAACTTCGGCGTATTTGTCGGCATTGAAGAAAAAATCGACGGATTGATTCACGTGTCGGATATTTCATGGAAGCACAGAGTAAATCATCCGTCCGAATACTTTAAAAAGGGACAGGAAGTTGAAGCAGTGGTTCTCAATATCGATGTGGAAAATGAAAAGTTTTCTCTTGGTATAAAACAAATTGAGAAAAATCCCTGGGACGAATTGATGCACAAGTATGTTCCGGGCAGTATTGTGACCGGTAAAATAAAGAACTTTACGGATTTCGGCATTTTCATGGAAATTGAAGAAGGAATCGAAGGTCTTGTTCATATTTCCGAGATAAGCCAGAAACGGGTTAAGACTTCTTCGGAACTTTATTCCGTAGGAGATACTGTATCCGCCGTGGTGAAGAGCATTGATCCGAAATCAAAGAAGATCAGGTTAAGCATAAAAGAATTGGAAGCTCCGGCGCCGACTCCGGCATCCAATCAGTATATCAACAATAAGGAGAATGTCGGTTCCAATCTCAGTCAGGCACTGGCCGATGTGAAGATTAACCCGCAGCAAAAAGGCGAATAAAGCATGAGGAAACATCCGGTAATTTTTGGAATGTTGATACTTCTGGCTTTTGGCGTGGTGTTGTATCTGTCTTTTTTCAGGGCCGGCTTGAATTCGGGAAAAAGCAGAAGTTTTTCACTTAGAGACAAGGTTGGAGTTGTCTTTGTCGAGGGCGTAATTTCAGATTCCCTGGAAATTGTCGAGCAACTGGATGAGTTTGCCAAAGATGATTCCATCGTTGCCGTTGTTTTGCGGGTGGATTCGCCCGGCGGCGGAGTGGCCGCGTCTCAGGAAATATACGATGCTGTCGTTGAATTGAAAAAAACGAAAAAAGTCGTCGTTTCCATGGGGTCGATTGCCGCATCCGGCGGGTTGCTGGTATCCTGCGCCGCGGACAAAATTGTCGCCAATCCCGGCACCATTACCGGCAGCATTTCGGCGATTATGCATTTCGCGAACTTTGAAGATCTGCTGAAAAAAGTCGGCGTGAAATCTTCGGTCGTGAAAAGCGGCGAGTATAAAGACATCGGTTCTCCATTGAGAGAAATGACTCCGCAGGAAAAAGTGATTGTTCAGGATTTGGTCGATGATATTTATAATCAGTTTGTAGATGTCATTGTCCGCGACCGAAAGATTCCCCGGGAGAAGGTTTTGGAAATTGCCGACGGCCGGGTATTTTCCGGTCGCAGGGCCAAGGAACTGGGATTGGTTGATTATCTGGGCGATATGTCGTCAGCGGCAAAGCTGGCGTGTAAATTAGCAGGTCGAGAAGGGAAGTATGATTTGGTTTATCCTTCAAAAAAGCGAATCTCTGTTTTTGATTATTTTTTGGAAGATGCGACAAGCCGCATCAGTGATTCTCTGAAGGAGAAAATGGAAAGCAGAAACGGTATGAGTTACTTATATTATCCTGCCAGATAAGAGGGACGAATCATCATGACAAAAAACGATTTGATTAAAAAATTACAGGAAGAACTGAAGACTTATTCTCTTAAAGATGTGACATATGTCGTCAACATAATATTTGATTCGATGGTTGACGCGATCAAGCGCGGGGAGCGCATCGAATTAAGAGGATTCGGCAGTTTTGAAGTCAGAGAACGAAAGCCGCGCATGGGACGCAATCCGAAGTCCGGAGCCCAGGTAAAATTAGAGGAAAGAAAAGTGCCGTTTTTCAAAACGGGCAAAGAACTGCGCATAATGGTTAATAATATAAAATGAGTTATCAGACGCTGGCCGTTGAAAAGAAAAAAGGGTACGTTGTCGTCAAACTGAATCGCCCTCATGAAATGAACGCAATTTCCAAAGAAATGCGAAAGGAATTGTATAACGTTTTTGCCGATCTGGAAATCGATTCGGAAATTAAAGCGATAGTTCTTACCGGCGGAGAATATGTCTTTTCAGCCGGCATGGATATCAAAGAAATGAACAGCCTTCCCGACGAGGAATGCGATGAGTTTCTCAAATCCATGATGAAATATCTGAAAAAGATTTATTCCTGTAAAAAACCGGTAATCGCTGCTGTTGGTGGTATCGCGTTAGGTGGCGGTTTCAATCTGGTTACCGTCTGCGACCTTGTTGTAGCATCCGAAAGCGCTATCTTCTGCCATCCGGAGTTGAAGTTTGGCTTCAATCCTTTCTTTTATCCGTTAAGCCATATTGTCGGGATAACAAAGGCCAAAGAGATAGTCATGCTGGGCGAACCGATAGGCGCCAACGAAGCCCTGAAGTTAGGGTTGGTCAATAAAGTCGAACCGCCGGAAAAATTTATGGAAGTGGCGGAAAAAATGGCCGAGACACTGTCGAAACGTTCGCCGAGAGCCTTTGAAGAATTGAAAAATCTTTGCTCAATAGTTCCCCGAATGGATAAAATGGCCGCGATGGATATCGAATCGTCAATCTGCGCCTTGCTTTTTGCCCGTGATGAACGCAAAGAACAAATGAAAGAAGTGCTTTCCAAAGAAAAATCCGTCAAACAAAAATAGTGAAACTCGCTGAAAACGAACGTAGTGAATAACCTAAAGGTCACTGCAGGTTTGAAGCGTATGTTGAACTATCCCTTACGCGTAGCGTGCAGGGATCACTATACCCAGGCTTCGGAAAGAAAAAACCGAAACTTACAGATCGAGCCACCCCTGGAGCGTAGCGAATAGGGATAGAGAGATCACATTGAATGGTGACGGTTATCCTTTCCACCTGAAGGTGGAAGGATAGTGAATCTGCGGATACCGAACGGAATCCCAAAGTGAACAATACACGAAGTGCAACGGAGTGGATAATTCGCTCTAAGATTTTCAGCGCAGTGACCTTCAGGGTAAAAATCAAGGCTCATTACAGACTATCCCAGTCGTTGCCCGGTGCGGCAAAGTCTTTGAGCTGATCCCGTCTCTTTTTATGCTGGAGTTTCTTCAGGGCTTTGGCTTCAATCTGACGGATGCGTTCGCGCGTGACGCCCATCATGTCGCCGACTTCTTCCAGGGTAAACGGTCCATAGTTGCAGGCCACCCAAGTGCAGTTCAGGAAAGATTCGTTTTTAAGGCGCCATTCGCAGGTTGTATCGGTGCAGATTTCGCTGATCAGAGTGTTTTTCTTTTTGCATTTATACATATTTATCATGGAGAAAACTCCTTATTTTTGAAGTTTTGCTTGAATATAATAATTTATTTAAGGAAATCAAGTGAAAAGATAAAATATTTTTAGTGAGCCCCAAGTTTCAGAAGCGAATACCCTAAAGGGCACTATAGGTGCACTGAAATTTGTTGGACGAACTATCCCCAACGCGAAAAGCGTTGTGGAATACAGTAAACAATAAAAAAACTATAAATAATAGAACCTTAGAAGCCAATTTTGTCCTTTGGCCTTCTTTCCGGAACATAGCGGTGTTCGATTTTTCCTTCATTCCATTCGGCAGAAACATATAAATTACAATAGCAGCTGCCGTATTCCTGGACGTCTTCCGGCCGGTACTGGCAGGGGCAGATAATATCAGCATCCTTTTCACGGCTGCCTGCGGCCAAACGGCAGGGACAGGACATATAGCCGTAACGGTCTTTATTAACCAGAAGATCGGCCAGAATGCTCAAAACCCAATCCTTGTCTTTATTAAAAAAGTACCCTTTAGGCTCCTGTATCTTTTTCATCATTTCGTAGAGTTCGGCCGGTGTCATGAGATGCCTAAAGCCTCCCGGATATCATTTTCTCTGAATCCGATGATAATTTTATCGCCAATTAAAATTGTCGGGAAAGAACGGTCGGGATTGTATTGCATGACTTCTTCCAGAATTTTCTGCCGGTCTTCGCCCTGCAGCAAATCGACATCAACAAAATCAAAAACTATTTTGTTGTCATTTAAAAATTTCTTTGTCGCTTTGCAGTGACTGCACGTGCTTAACGTATACATCTTAATTTTCGCGGCCATGTTCTTCTCCTTTGTTTTAGTGACCTTATTTAACCGGATTTTATAAAAAATGACAATGGGTTATTTTTGATGATATTATGATTAACGGAGCCGCGGCTCCGTTCGCCCGACACTGTGGGCGGCAGGTGAACATTGTTTATATGGATCGGCATAATACCCCAAGTCTGATAGTTGACAGGTTTAGAAACTTATAATTATTTCATCATAACTCTTTCTCCATTTGGGAGGGAGAAGAGTTTTGGTTTTGTCGAAATGGCCGATGGCCAGTAAAAGCGGAATCCAGTACTGCTCGGGGATGTTGAAAGCTTTTCGGACACCGTCGATATCGAAGCCGTCCATCGGGTGGGAATCAAGCCCGGCATCTTTGGCGGCCAGCATCAGCGACATGGCGAAAAATCCGGCATTCTTGCAGGCAAACGCCAATTGCCGCTCGGGAGTAACTCCGTAAAGAGAATTTGTCGCCTTGCAAAACCAGTCGTATTGTTCGGGCTTCATATTGCCTTCCTTAACCGACTCAACAAAATCTTTTTCGAACCCGGCGTTGCCTTTTTTCCAGCCTTCCCGGTCACCCAGAATAATCAGGACGACCGGCGCTTCGGTAATCTTGGGTTGATTCATGGCTACTTTTCTCAGGGTTTCTTTTTTCTCCTTGTCTCGCAAAACAATTACATTCCAGGGTTGAAGATTGAATCCCGAAGGAGCGAGGACGGCGGTTTCTATAATTTGTCTAAGTTGGGTGTCTGTTACGTCTTTGGTTGGATCAAAAAAATTAACAGCACGTCTTTGTTTTATAACCTCTTTGAATTCCATAATTTACCCCCTCCAAATACTTATAGTTGCCAAAATTATAAAACATAAATCTTAAACCTTATTTTTCTTCATGACCTCTGGTTAGGTAAAAAGTTGCCAGGTCGAAAAAAATGGTCATGCGTCTTTGCAGTTCAAAAGTCATGTAGAGCTCCAGATTTTTCTGCAGAGCGTCCTGCGCCAGCGCGAATGTCCAGATGTGTTTACGGATAAGGCTCAGAGCGCTTAAAGCGCCGCTAAGCTTAAAGCCGGATTTTTTTCTTTCCCGGCCGAGTTTTGTATAAAAACCCCTTATTTTGTCGACATCGTGCAGGCCGCCCAGCCACAAAGTCAGTTGGGAAAGAATTCTGTCGCAAATATTATAAAGCACTTCTCTTGCGACCTTGTGATATTCGGCTGTGGAAGGATTCACAGAGACATCCTCCAGCCATTGCTCAATAATTTTTTCTTTGTTTTTAATGATTACATTGACAAGACGTCGTGTCAGCGAATTTTTCGCCACAGCAGGTGGAATATTTTTCTTATCTGTGTATTCAATGGAATCGAATATCGCCCAGTAATCCCTTCGGCTTTTAATGTAGGCCTCCAGAGCAACCTTGTTCGAACGGAATGCCAGCGGTGGCAATTTGTTGACCGGCCAGAATTTGGCCTGTGAGCAGTCATCGCCGGCGCAGAGTTTTCCGCCTGTTTGCTGCACGACAAAAGTCAGGAAAAGCAGATCGCCGTAAAAGCGGCTTTTGTAGGAATCCACATCAAACAGCCGGACGATTTTTCCCATGATGCCGGTTTCCTCTTCCAGTTCGCGCAGGACGGCTTCCTCGATGCTTTCTCCGGCTTCGGCAAATCCCGTCGGCAGGCACCATAATCCTTTGGAAGGGGCTCTGTCGCGCCGGACCAGAAGTATCCGGCGTGAAGATTCAAGGATGGCAGAAACCACCGGCAGCGGATTCTCATAGAAAAAAGATTTGCAGGCGGGGCAGAAATCACGCTGGACGTTGTCCTCATATTTCTTGATCGTAATCTCACCGCAGTAATGACAATGTTTCCGTTGTTTTTTCATTTGGTTTCCTCTGATTTTACGGGATGTGAGCAGATAAAAATCCGGTCGTCCTTGCACATGGTTAACAGATTATTTTTCATGGCTGTATCCTGCAATTCGCGAAGAAGCTGATGAATGATATTTTTATGGTGAACTTCGTTTTCCGTCAGAAAAAATGATTTTTTGAACTGGAAGTAATCCATAAAATGGTTGATTTCATGAGGTTGGAAAATCAACGAATTTTTAAAATCGATCACCTGTATGTTTCTGAAGAAAGGCAGCAGCAGGACATAACCGTTTTCGGCGGAAAATTGGTTAAATATTGTTTCTATCGGAAGGGATTGGTTTTCCCCCAGCAAATTATTTTGTTTAAGAATATTTTTGACTATTGCCGACATTTCCAGCATATCGGCATTGGAATGGGTAATCGTGATAAAAAACCCGTCTTTCTTCAGGATGCGGGAGATTTCCGGAATCATATCGGAAAAAAAATACAAAGCATAACTGCAGATGATTAAATCAAACGCGTCATGGGGGATTTTTTTTATCCTGTCAATGCCTGAAGAGAAAAAATGGCCGGAATATCCGGCGCGGCGACAGGCCTCCAGAAAAAAGGATTTATATTCGGGAATAATGTCGATGCCGGTAATTGTCGCGTCAGAATGAAGTCTATTCTTCAGCGCTTCGGTAAAAGCGCCGAAAGCGCAGCCCAGTTCCAGAACATTTTGACAGTCCGAGAGGTCAACACCTTTGAGCGCTGTTTTTCTGATATCTTCTTTATTGGTGGAAAACCGGCGGATTAATTGAGCTATAGCCAGGTGCCTCTGCACGTCACGAAACACTTTACGAATCTTTTTTTTATCCAGAACTTCCGACATATCAGATGCCTGAATTAAAAGGATCACTTAAGACTTTGTTTCTGCGTCCATTATTTTGGCTATTCTTCTTGAGTGTCTGTCTCCGGCAAATTTTGTATCCATGAATTTTTCAATCATTTCGGTAACCGGCACACAATATTTAATTCTGCCGCCGAAGGCGATAAAATTAGCGTCATTGTGAGCCCTGGCCATTTCCGCGGTGAAAAGGTCGTGAATTAAAGCACAGCGAATGCCTTTTACTTTATTGGCAGTGATGGACATTCCTATTCCCGTGCCGCAAAGCAGAATGCCGAAATCGTATCCGCCTTTTTTAAATTCATTGCAGGCAAGCAAGGCGATATCGGGATAGTCCACGGAAGCTTCACTGTTTACTCCCATATCATTTATTTCGATTTTTTTTGTTTTCAGAAAAGAGATGATTTCTGTTTTCAGATTGACGGCGCCGTGATCGGAAGCGATAATAATTTTTTTCATCGGCAACTCTCCCGGAGAAATGATATTAATTTCCTTATTTCTATTTTTACGATATTGCAAAATAAGTCAATAAAAAAACTTTGCTTCACGAAGATATTTGCGTTAAAAAAGAGGCATGCGGGAATTATTAGGGAAATATTTCGATTATCTTTTGATTGAACGGGGCATCGCTCAAAACACAATGGAATCCTATGGACGTGATTTGCGGCGTTTTATTTCGTTTATTCAGGAGAAAAAGGAAATATCGGACGTAAAGGGCGTAAATTCCGAGACAATTATAGAATATCTGACTCAGATCAGAGACGAGGGGCTGGCGGCCAATTCCGTAAACCGTGCGCTTGCCGCATTGAGAGGATTTTATAAATATTTGCTGCGTGAGAAAATAATTGTCGATAATCCGCTGGCCAATATAGAATTGGCCAAAGTCTGGATGAAACTGCCCGATACGATCAGCAAAGAGGAAATGAAAACGATTTTAGCACAGCCCGGTGGTCAAAATAACGCGGCTCTCCGCAACAGCGCCATGCTGGAGCTTTTATACGCGACCGGAATTCGTGTTTCGGAACTGATCAATTTAACGATGAACAGTATCAACTGGCAGGTCGGCTTTCTGATTGTCATGGGGAAGGGCAGCAAGGAAAGGATTGTTCCCGTGGGCAAGGTGGCTTACGATTGCGTGCGGCGTTACGTTGATGACGTCAGGCCGAAATTAATGCAGAAAAAAATGACGGATGTCTTGTTTTTGAATCGTTTCGGAGGAAAATTTACCAGGCAGGGTTTCTGGAAAATCGTTGTCGGTTACGCCCGCAAAGCCGGATTGCAGAAAAAAGTCTATCCGCATACTTTCCGTCATTCGTTTGCTTCGCATCTGCTGGAAGGCGGCGCAGACCTGCGTACCGTTCAGGTGATGCTCGGGCACTCGGATATTTCGACCACACAGATATATACGCATTTAACACGCGAAAAATTAAAAGAAGTTCATCAAAAATATCATCCGCGGAGTTGATGCTTTAATTAAAATAAATATTGAGAGGATAGATGGTTAATAAAAACGAACGTATCCATAAAATGTCTTTTCTGGTCAAAGGAATATTCATTGCGGCAGTCGCTGTTATTTTTATCCTGGCCTTGTTATATCTGGTCCATCCGCAGTTTTTTTCATCTGCAGCCCATACGGCATCCAGGGTAAAAAACACTTTTTCCCATTATGTATTAAATGAAAAACCTAATTTTTATTATCTGGTCATGGAGAAAAACGGCAAGGATATAAACGTAAGCACAGAAGAAGCTCTGGAAGTTACTTACCGGGATGAATTTGTGGTTAAATCCATAGTCAGTGACGATTTGAGGGGGAAATACACCACTGTAAAATTCGAGGGATTTAGCTCCCGCGATAATGATGCAGGGGTTTTGTTGAAGGGGATTGATTTCGTCAATAAGATTATTCAGAAAGGGGAAGCGATCGGCTCGGATGGTGTTGTATCCGACTATAAAATAGCGGTGAATTACGGACGGGAAAAAATAGGTTCGGTTCCTCTGAAAATTACGGTTACTCCTCAGGACTGGTTCCGGTTCGCAAAAGAATCTTCCAACGTCAATGAGCAGATTGAATATTTAAAAAAAGCGATCCTGCTCAATCAGAACGATGTCAGTGTGCGTAAAATTCTTGGCGGTATTTACCTGCGTCTGGAGAAACTGGATGACGCCATTATCCAGTATCGGGATGTCTTGAAAGTCAAACCGGACGACACGACGGCGATGCTGGAACTGGCAAAATGCTACCTCAAGAAGAAAGCTCCGGATGATGCCGCTAAAGTATCGAAAGAAATCATTGGAATAAATCCGAAGGACGCGGAAGCCTATCTGATTCTTGGTCTTTCTCGGGAAGGAAAAGGATTGTGGACGGAAGCGGCACGGAATTATCGAGAAGCCGTTCGCCTGGAACCGGATAATTATCAGGCGAGATTGAAACTGGGGCAGGCTTTGAAAAACAGCAATATGATTGCCTCCGCTATTGATGAATTCCAGTACATCATCGCTCATGCGAAAGAAGCGAGTGAGGCGTATTTAGCTCTCGGCGATATTTATTTGAAGACCAAAAAATATGATGAAGCCGCACAATGTTATAAGGAAGTATTAAAGAAACAACCGGATAACGCAGTTGCTCAGGCCAATCTGGCCTCCGCCTATGCCGGAAGCGGAAAACGTGAAAAAGAACTCGGCAGCCTGAAAAAAGCAGCTGCCCTGAAGCCCTCCGACCCGGCGATTCGATATAATCTGGGAGCGGCTTATGAAAAACATAAAATGGATGCC
>JAJFTS010000105.1 GCA_021372815.1 Deltaproteobacteria bacterium
GACAGGAACATCAACATAAGAAAACATAGCAAAAGCAAAGCTGAAACTTTTTTTCTTTTCATTAATACCTCCCGTAAAATTATTTTCAATCAAATATACTCTTATCCCGGCGGTACCAGTAATTGGGCAGGATGCGGTACATGATTCTGGAGAGCACGTCTATATATTCCTTGTTCCTCTTATCATACTGACAGGCATGAATGATCATATCCCGGATGGCGTCTTTTTCGCCGGCTTCATTAAATATCTGGTAGGCGCAGGAAAAGAGCGGGCTGTACATATTTTTCTTTTCCAGGTACTTATGAACATTTCTGACCGTATTGGGGCCTTCGGGGGTCCCGTCGATTTTTTCCAGAACACGCAGGTTGGTTTCGATGGGATTGCCGGTATAGAGTTCGTAAAAATATTTTCCGTAACGGTAGTTCTTGCTGGCCAGCGACGAAACAGTTACATACATATCTCCCACGCCGGCCTGACTGTGAAAAGCCTGAAAACTTCCACCCAAAAGACGGGAGAGCGAACGAATTTCCACACCGGAGCGGGCGAAGATTGTGCCGGGGATGGAATCGCCCAGTTGCAGAGAATCCGCCAATCCTTTGATATTCGCCACAACGTTTTTTAAAGCGCCGCAGGCTTCCACGCCGACGATATCGAAATTGTAATAAGAATTTATTTCTTTGCGGTTAAATTTCAGCAGATCTTCCCGGACGATATTGACAATGCGTTTTTTACCGGCGACCGTCAGACACACAGGATTGCCCAGGGCAATATCCATATCGAAGAACGGTCCGCCGATGCATGCGATCTGATATTTGTGTTTTAAATTGTACAGGCTGTTGTTGATGAGTTGCGAAGGCGTGATCAGTTCCTTGGAAATTTCATCGGAAATCAAACCCTTGATCGGGGAAATCAGGCAGGTATCGCCCGCTTTTCGATCAATCATCGGTTTGAGGTAATTGAGCATTTCCGGCAGACGGTTCATGGTGATGGCCAGAATGATGAAGTCGTTGTTTTCGACAATATGTTCCAGGTCGTTTGTGGCGCATACTTTGGCCGAAAAACGGGGAACTTTTTCCATTCCTCCCAGGCGGTCGGACAGATCTTCGGTCAGGTGCAGAGGGTTCAAATGATCCCGGTTGATCACCTTGCAGACTTCCGCATCGTGATAATAAATGGTCACGCGTTTATTGTCGCGGTCCAGTTTATAAGCGAACGCCGTGCCTAACCGGCCGGGGCCGATAATGGCGACTCTTGTTGTGTCATAACTGGGGAATATCATTAACCGTACTCTTTGCCGAAATATTTATTGCATAGCCTTCGCCGGATTCTAATAGCTTTTTTCCCGGAAAAATTAAACTAATTTATCGTAAATAATTTATTTCCAGTTGCATTATCATAAATGATTGTTTAAAAAAAGCAATGACTTGATAGCCTGAAAGTAATATACTTTCAAATAAGGTACGTTGCAAGCCCAAGAGAGGTAAGATAAATTAATTATCTTAAGAAAATTGAAACTTTAAAAGAGATAGTTTTATTATGGCTCCCCAAAATCAGGTTCTCAAAGAAAAAAAGATACTTTATCCCGACGGTGCATTAAAAGAGAAAAAATTTGTCCGGGAAGACAAACTGGAAGGTGAATATTTTTCGTACTATCGCAGCGGCCAGATCCTGGCCCATGTCAATTTTTACCGCGGCAGAAAAAACGGGCCCGCGGCGGTTTATTATCACGACGGCCGCATCAAGGAGAAAGTAAACTATATTAACGGCCGCATGGATGGCGAATATATGTCTTATTTTGAAAACGGCAATATCCGGGAGCATGAATATTACAAAAACGGCAGACTCGACGGCGAATATCGGATTTATTATAAGACCGGACAATTAAAGGAACAGGAAAATTTTAAAAACGGCAAATTCGAAGGCGAGTATGTTTGCTACTATAAAAACGGACAAATCAAGGAAAAGGGATATTTTAAAAACGACAAGCGGGAAGGCGAGTATTCCGCCTATTTCAAAAGCGGACAGATCAAAGAAAAAGCCACCTTCAAAAACGGAAATTATGTTGGGGAATTTCTCGTCTTTCCTGAAACCGGCGCCGGAATTCAGGAAATGGATAGTGAAGAAAACAGTTCTTCCCGTATCTGGGAAGAAAAAGATGTTGCCAATTTGCTCGAAGAATTGAAACACTTCGATGAAAGAAAAAAATAATCATGTTCCTTTTTTAGAAAGGAGTCATCATGATCAGTAAAATTCTCATTCCCACCGATGGATCCGCCAACAGCCTGACTGCGCTGGAATACGGAATTTATATCGCCCGGAAACTTGGCGCATCCTTGGCCGGCCTTTATGTTATTGACGTTAATTTGATTCAGGGGCCGATGCTCACCGATATTTCCGGGGCCGCAGGCATGCCGCCTTATGAGGGATTTTTTGACGCCATTGAAAAATCCCTTGAGGAAAAGGCGGACTTTATCCTGAAGGAATTTCAGGAGCGCTGCCAAAAATCCGGCATCACTTCCGAAATCAAAAAAATCATCGGTAAAATCAGTCCGGCAATCATTGAAGAAGCTCAAAACGCCGATTTGATCTTGATGGCGAAAAAGGGAGAACATTTTCACTTAAAAGAGGGCGGACTCCTCGGCTCGGTTGCCGAAGCGGTTACGCGTCATTCGGGCAAACCGGTGATGGTTACCCCGGAAACTTTCCGGGAGATCGAAAGTATGGCGCTGGCTTTCGACGGCAGCGATTCGGCGGTCAAAGCTTTGAGATTATCTTTTGAATTATCGGGGAAAGCCGCCTGGCCCATAACAGCCGTCATCGTTACTTCGGATACTGAAAAAGCCAATGCTTTAAACTCACGGATAGAAGAAACGAAAGAAGAATTTCTGTCAACTGCGGTGATCGACTGCGAATCGATCATTTTATCCGGTAAGGAATCCGACGAAATTATCAAGTTCATTCAGGAAGGCGCTGTGGAATTGATGGTGATGGGCGCCTATGGCCACAATCGTCTGCGCGAATTAATCCTGGGGAGCACCACTTCCCACGTCATCCGTAAAAGCCCGATTCCGGTTCTGATGATACGATAGTCAACTTTGCTGTTCTATGCCATATTTAATAAGAAGTAACTGCGGAAAAATATCTTAGTGCGGACTTGAATTTATATCAATATCAACGTCAGAGCGGTATCTGTCTTTTGTCTTATTGACAATTAGTGGTTCCGGAAAATTTGTTATAAGAGAAAAGTTGATTGCCAGAACATCGTGTTTTGTTTCTATTTGCTCGCCTTGGTTAATGACCACAAATGCTATATTAAATGGACCGTCATCAAGAATTTCTTCTGCTTTTTCTTGTGCGAAGGAAAGGTCATAAATGGTCATTAAGCCTAACGGATGATGGAGATCACATTCTTCCCTGATCAAAGCGGTAAACATTTTAAAATAATAAACAGGATTCGGAGCAAATTCCAGAGAATCTCCATATCCGACAAGTTCCGTATCTTGAATTAAGCGGTATCCACTAAGGAAGCTGTCGTTTTTTTTCTTGATCAGTTCTGTGAACATATTGAAAAAATAAAGAGGGTCTTCCGGAATTTTATAAGAACCGATATGCTTCACATTATTTAAAACGCGATCATAAAATAACGGCCTTGGTCTTTTAGGAATCACGACAACAATGTATCTCTCTTTTGCGAAGGAATATTCATCGATCCACTTATGGACAACCAGTCGCATTGCTTCGATCTCGGTGCCTGAAATGCCGGCTTCAATAGCGGTGCGTTTGTTTTGAACCGCTGCGGCGGGCAGAAGAATAATTAAAATTATTAAGATGGTGGATATATATTTTTTTGCCGGGAATAATCGAATGGAAACCCGAAAGATTACCCAACCGATTAGTACACACATTAATAAGGAAAATATAATGAGATGTCTGTTTCCCGGGCCGGGCATCCTGCTTACAAGCCAGGGGGCCAGAGACGCAAATATAGAAAAAGCACAAACAACTATTGTAATGAAAAAATAAAGGGCGGCGTTTCGAGCCGTATGGGTCTTATTTTTAAAATATAAAACCGATCCGATAATAATAACGAAAAATAAGAAAATGATATTCAGTATGCGCAGAGAACTATATAAAGAATTCAGAGGGGGTTGAGCGATGTAAATCATGAAAGCAAGCAATAATCTTTTGCTCAGATATACGGGATTGAAATTTGAAGAAAATTCATAGGCACCCATATTCCCGGCAGGAAGAAAGATGATGATCAGTTTGATGATTAAATAATAGATGATGGAAATTATGGTGAAGAAAATTATTTTTATAACAAAATGCTTTAATCTTTTATCTATCTCCAATTCCGGACAGAACAAAAAATCTATCAAAGCAAAAATAAAAACAACAAAAGCCCATGCCGGATAAATCATACAGGCAACAAGAAAGATGGCGGAATGCAATAACAGTTTATTTTTATGAATGATTGCATCTGTTATTATCCGGCGAACAAGTACATAGGACAGCGTTGCCAGAATGAGAGATATTAATATCATGATGCCGGACAAACCCAGATGGTACATGAAAGCGTATCCGGGAGAAAAAATAAATAACGCGCCTATGGCCGTTCCGTTAATAATACCTCCCAGTGAAGGGGATAAAGCCATTCCCACACAAAAAGCCGTCAATAAAACTAAAACGAGCACGATCGGACGCGTTGTCGAGAAATCACTTATTTCCTCGACCAAAGAGTGCTCCATGCACTCCCCGATACTGCAAAACGGTCTACCGGTTCTAAGATCATGATATATTCGGTCGTGATAACACTTGTGCGCCTTGACAAGAGGGGATTCGTTCAGAAGAGAATACTGGAAGGTTCGCCATTGGTCGCCGCTGACATAATCATATTGAAGCGTCGGCAGATAGGCAAAGAAAATCAATAAAGCGATGATCGGCAAATAGAATCTGTTCGCTTTATCGGATAATTCTAATATATTCCTTCCCGCTTCAAATATATTTTTTAAGATCATTGCTTACCCGATTTAATCGGAGCGATTTCTGGTAAAAAAATCACCACGATTTTTGGCATTTGATATTTTTGATCAGAAATTGTTTCTTGTGCTGGAGAATATAGCTAACCCTTTTTTGTATGTCAATAAAGTCTTGTCGGCACTAAATTGCCGTAGGATTAAACGGCAAAAATAATTACCAGGCTTTGTCTTTAATTGAGCGCAAAAGCATCCGGATTTTCCAAACCGGATTATTTGAAGCAGAAATTTATTTGATATTTAATAGCGGCCGGTCAATATTTTCAGGTCCGTTAACGACATCCGGTAATTCAGGTGTGCCGCGTAATAATCCGCTTCGGCTTTGGCCAAAGCGGCTTTTGCCGCAAGGATGTCCGCTTCCAGATTTAAACCGGCATTATACTTATCGGACTGAATCTTCAGATCTTCCCGCCGAAAATCCATTACTTTATTTGCTACAGCAATCAATTCAAGCGACTGGTTGAGTCTCCGGCAGGTCTTTTCGATATCTGTGTTGACTTGTTCCCGCGTGTTTGCCAAATTTTCTTCGGCTTGTTTTTTGATGGAAAGACGCTGTTTTTTGACATAAGTATTGGAGAAAACATCCTGCATATTCCATTTCATTAAAACGCCGATAAATGTATTGCTTTCCGGGTAGAGGGTAATGCCATCCTGATATGTATAACCGCCCAGAATTCCAAAATCAGGCAGATAGCTGTATCGGCTGGCCCTGACAGCATGCTCCGCCTTTGTTTTATACAAATCGGCAATTTTTACGTCGTTGTTCCCTTTTTGCGCATCATGAACAAGGACATCCAGCGGCGCGGTCCCGGTCGGCATATGATCAACAGAAACCGGATCGAGGGCGAAAGCCGTAGCGGGAGGGAGGCCGGTCAGGCGTTTCAAGTCGGCGGCATAATCGTCGAATTGGATATTTATTTTCAGCAGAGTTTGTTCTTCATCGGCCACATTGGCGCGCAAACCTATTTCGTTGGATAAAGTAGTCTTGCCGGCCAACACGGCGCTTTGTACGTCATAAAGTTTTTTTTGGGCCAACGATAACTTAATTTGAGCCTCTTCTTTCTGCTTCTGCAAAATTAATAAACCGAAGTACAGCTTTTCAGCTGTTTGTTTGATCTGTGTGGCTGCTTTAACTTGCTCAATTTCGGCGATGTGCAGTTCCGTTTTGGAATAGTCAACCCCGGCCTTGATTTTCGGAAGTTGTGAAACCGGCTGATAGAATATGGCGGCGGCACCGTACAGCTTATGACTACCCAATTCGAAATTTTCATCTACCGGCGGCATCGGGACATTGATGGTCCCCGTGGGGGTGTAGAGGGGGAGCTGACCAAAGGCCCCTTGCGGCACCTCCAGAGCGGGCAAATGATCATTGTACTGATAAGCGCCGCCTAGGATAACGGATGGAAAGAATTTCACGATGTCTTCATTAACTTTTTGCTGCTTTTCATCCACCTGCATTCGTTTAATGTTGAGCAAACGGTTATTCTGAACCGCCAGGTCGATCACTTTTTCGAGATTCAGTTTCTCCACGTTTGTTTGAGCATAAAGATGAGGAGAAAAAAGCAGCAGGACGGTTAAAACGAGCACGGACACCAGACCGGATTTGTTGGTATGATTTTGGCCTGCCGCATTGATAAAGGTTGTTTCCTTGTCGGAAGGTTTGATGATCTGCGCATAAAGAACCGGCACCAAAATCAGAGATATGGCCATGGCGAACATGATGCCCACTGCAATGACACTGGCCAGGGGGCTCCACATCGGCGAACCGGAGATAATCATGGGCAGAACACCGATGGCCGCGGCGCTGGCCGTTAGAAAAATCGGTCGCAACCTTCTTTTCCCGGCTTCCAGGGCGGCAGTCGGAATGGATACGCCATTGCGCAGAAGTTCATTGGCATGGTCAATCAGGATGATGGCGTTCCTGACCACCAGCCCCGACAAACTGATGACCCCCACAAATGCGGTAAAGCCGAAAGTGTTGCGGGTTATTAATAAACCCAGCAACCCTCCAAACACGCTCAGGGGAATCGTCAGCATGACGATAAACGTTTCCTTCAGATTGCGGAACTGGAACAACAAAACAAGAAAAATCAGGAACAGACTGATGACGAAAGCCATATACATTTGCCGGAATGTCTCCACCCGGTTATCATACTCGCCCCCGTATTTTATGCTGTAGCCTGCAGGCAATTCCAGATTGGACAGATCAGATCCTGTTTTTTTCAGAATTTGCGAGGCCAGATAGCCTTCTTTGGGTTCACAAAGAACGGTCAAGGTCCTCAAACCGTTGAGGTGCATGATCCGGCCCGTGTGCCACTCGGGTTTCAAGGTCGCTATTTGATGCAGCGGCACCGCGGCTCCTGTGATCGGTGATGTCAGATACATATTTTGCAGGTCGTCGAAATTACGTCTGCTGTGTTCGTCCAGACGCAGAACAATGTCCACGGGCTTATTTCCTTCATACAGGGTTGACACCGGCGCGCCGGTAAATCCGGCGTATAGAGATCGTGCCACGCTTGTCGTGGTGAATCCCAGACGTTCGGCGCTTTCTTTAAGGTCAATGGCGACGCCGTAATAATCTTCTTTGAAATCGGACCGGACAAAAGCCGCCATTCCGGTCCTTTGAATAATATCTTTTACGCGGCCGCCAATTTCTTTCAGTGTCGCAATGTCGTCGCCGACAATTCTGATTTCTACGGATGTTACCTGACTCTTTCCCTGGAGCAGAAGCTTGGCCTGAACATTTCCTTCCGGGATCTCCTTGCCGGCTTTGTCGTTTAATTCGAGATGCAGCTGTTTAGCTTCTTCTTCACTGTTCGTGTTGACCAGTAATTGCGCAAAGTTTTCCACCGGCGGTTCAGGAGAAAAATTATAGTAGAAGCGGGGTGAACTGGCGCCGATAAAAGTTGCGTAGGAAACGACCCGCTTGTCATTTTTAATCAGGTTTTGTAATTTTAAAACAGTCTGTTCGGTTTTCTCCAGCTTTGTGCCCGTGGGCATCCAGAGATCGACCACAAACTGGTTTCTTTCCGCGGCCGGGAAAAATTTCTGCGGGACAATCTGATACAAAAGCACGGCCAGAACAAGCGTGGACAGACAGCCGGCAATCGTTATCGCGGAATGGGCCATGCACCAAGTGATGGTCTTGTTGTATCCCCGCTGCATCAGCGAAAGCAGCGAAAACTTTTTTTGGCTTTTCCGCGCTGCATAGGCAGGATCATGAAGGCCTTTCCGGATAAAGGTGAAGCACAGGATCGGCGTCAGCAGCATGGCCACAAGGAAAGAAGATGCAAGCGCGATCGTGACTGTCAGCGGCAGGGCAATGATGAATTCACGGACCATGCCGGTTAAGATCACCAGCGGTAAAAAAGCGGCAATAATAGTCAGGGTCGCCGTCAGGATGGGAACAACCAGCTCGGTGGCGCTCTTCCAGGCGGCGGTTTGCCGGTCAACGCCTTTGTCCAAAAGTTCCACGTAATTGTCGGCAACAACGATGGCGTCGTCCACCACCATGCCTAAAACAACAATCAAGGACGCCAGAGAAACCTGATGCAGTTCAATGCCGATGGCGTGCATCAAGGCGAACGTGATGGAGACCGTCATGGGAATAGCCATGGCCGATACAGCAGCTACGCGAAACGGCAGCAGCAGGACGATGATTACGATAACCGCAATAATCGCCATCAGGAACTCATGCAGGAACTGGCTGACATTTTTATCGACGATTTTCGGCTGATTGACGATCGTCGTCAGTTTGACGCCGGCGGGCAGAAGTTCTTCCGTTTTCGCCAGTTGTTTGTCCACCTCTTTGCCGAAGGCAACGACATTGTTGCCTTCATGCATTTGAATGGCCAGCAGCAGGGTATTGCGTCCGTTGGCCATGACTTTGGAAGACGGTTCCTGATACTGTCTTTGAATTTGGGCTACGTCTTTGAGGCGCACCACCTGACCGGTTTTGGCAGTGCCGATGATCTGGTCGGCAATTTCCGCTTCGGTCCTGTAATAGCCCTCGCTGTAAAGAGTAATTTTGTTGTCCGGTGTTTTTACGTCACCGGTGGGTCCGATGGCATTTTGCGACTGCAAAACCTGCGCGACTTTCGCGAAGGGAATGCCGTACTGAGCCAACCGGGCGCTGTCGGACGTGATCACAATCTGTTCCTTCTGCTCGCCGATGCGTTTGATTTTGGAGACGGCTGGAATAGTTTTGAGGCTGTCTTCCAGCTTCTGGGCATAATCCCTCATCTGGGCGTAGTCGGGATGATCCATTTCAATGGCAATTAACAGCGCTTCCGTGTCGCCGAATTCATAGTTGACGAAAGGACCCTGCACGCCGGGCGGCAGATGGACGGCTTTCAGGACGAGCAGTTGATGGTTGAGCTTGCTCCAGAAGACATCCACATTGTCGACATTATCATTGATCCAGACATTAATGATGGCGACTCCGTCACGGGTCGTGGAAGTCGTTTTTTCTTTTTTGACTTCCGCGTACTGAAAAAGATATTGCTCCAGTTTTTTGGTGACCTGCTCTTCAACCTGCAGCGAATTGGCTCCGGGGTAATAGGCGATGACCTGACCGATCCGGACCTGGATTTTGGCGTCTTCGCGCCGCGGCATAAAAATTAAAGAATATACCCCGACCATGAAAGCCAGGACCAGCACGGATATGGTTACTTGCGGATATTTGAGAGATTTTTTTACAAAATTCATAGCGCTTATTTTAAGGTGATCGTAGAGCCGTCGTTTAATTTATGCTGACCGCCGACAACGATTATTTCATCGAGATTGATGCCGGAGGTAATCTCGATATTATTTCCTGTTAATTGTCCCAGGGACACCTTCCGCTTGAAGACCTGCGATTTTTTTTCATCGATCACAAAAACGTAGGCGGAATTATCCGGCTCACGCAAAACGGCTTCTCCGGGAACGGCCACGATCTCCATCTTGTTGCCGGACGTTATTTTTACTTCGGCGGTCATGCCCGGACGAATTTTCAGCTCCGGGTTTTTCAGAAGAATCTTAACGTTAAACGACCGCGTCGTCGGCTCGGAAACGGAACCGACTTCCACGACTCTGCCGGTCAGTGTCGCATCAATTGAGGAAATGTAAACACGCGCCTCACGGCCGATTTTTACCTGCTGCAAATCCGTTTCCGGGACGGAAGCATTGACTTTAACCGGATTGATGTCGGAGATAACGAACAGAGGGATGCCGGTGCCGATGATTTCACCGACTTCCGCGCCTTTTTTTAACAGAACGCCTTTAAAGGGCGCATATAATTTTGTGTCGAGCAGATTTTTCTTTTGAAGACGCTGCTGTGCCTGGGCAACTTTGAGCGCGTTGGATATTTTCGTATAATCGCCTTCCGATAGGCTTTTCCTGTCATGCATGATGCTCAGTCGATTAAATTCATCCTGAACCTGGGCAAGATTGGCATCGGCCATCTCTTTGGCGATCCGGTAACTTTCCGGATCGAGGCTCGCCAGCAACTGCCCGGCGCTGATGGTCGATCCTTCATTGCCGGCAATATAATTTATTCTACCGGCGACCAGAAAACCCAGATGCGCTGTTTTGTTGCCTTCAATATTGCCGCTGGCCGTTATTTCCCGGTCGATGGATATTTTTTCCACTTTTTGCGAAATGACGGTTATCGGAGCAGCCTCTTTTTTATTGGCCGGATTTCCGGCATTACAACCGTTCATGATCATGGTCGCCAGCAGGAATAGTAAAAGCAGACTGATTCTTTTCATGAAAATATTTTCTCCTAAAATATTTTACGCCATGAGATTGGTCTCGATCCGGCGTAAAATCGATTGAAACACCTTAAGCTCATCTTCCGTCAGTCCCTTAAGCAATCTTGCGCGTTCCTTTTTAATCAGGGGCACTCTGGATTCACAAAGCGCCCGCCCCTTGGCGGACAGGGTAATCAAAAAACTCCTTCGGTCTTTCGCATCGCTGATTCTCCGGACATAAGCGCTCTTTTCCAGCTTGTCAATCAGCCGAGTGATGTTGGGATGGTCGTTGAGAATTTTGTCCGCCAGTTCTCTCTGAGTCTGACCGTCTTTCATATACAACCGCAATAAGATAAAAAACTGCTCCGGCGTCAACTGCACTTCATCAATCCTTAATTTTTGATGAAGAAAATGTCTCAGTAATCTTCCCGCCCGGTAGATCTGATAAGTGATGGTGTTGTCAATATCGGACATGTCTGTGTTTTTCATTTTCGTGTAAACCGTTCGTTATTAGTTGCCTTAGCAACAGTTGCTATCATAACTATATTTTATTGCATGTCAAGTTTTTAATGAAAGCGGGAACAGCGTCCGGCAAAAAATGAACAGGAAACGGGATGCGCAGGATTGTTGCCCTGCGATATTCACGCCGTTTCAGGCATGTCCGGTTGAATCCCGTGGGATCGGCGCCGGCGGCAGAGGCGGGCTATTTACCGGCCGCTTGATATTCCCCGGCAAACCAATGTTTATACAACAGCCCAAGCCCGGTAACGGACATGACAAATAACAACAGCCAGCAATATGCGCCCGTCTGCGGGGAAATGTCGAAGAAGGCGGTCAGGGCGTTGTTGGCGTTGAACCGGCCGGCGAATAAATCGGGCAGGAGAATGTGCCAGAAAGGATTGAAGAAGCCTTCGTATTCCGGAAACGGCACCATATAAACAGCGGTGGCTTTCGCGATCCATGCTCCGGCAATGCCGAAAAGCGCCGTGGCCGCAAAAAGAAACGTATTTATTTTATTCTGTGAAATAACCAGCATTCCCTCGTACAGGAGAAGTACGGAAAGGACGATCAAATATCGCGGTCCGTAGGACCAGCCGCCCCACCAGGTAAAAAAGGAGCTTATTGTTAAAAAAAATACCATTCCAAATAAAGCAAGGCATTTTGTTTCCAAAGAGAAAATCAGTTTTCTATTTTTTATGACCGCAAAAATGATGCAAAAGGCTATGCAATAAAGCACGGGCGCAAAATTAAATATCCCCATCCAGCC
>JAJFTS010000127.1 GCA_021372815.1 Deltaproteobacteria bacterium
GAGAGAATCAGGGCGGAATTGAAGAAGGAAAATTTTTCTCCGATGCGGGATAAACAGATCAACCTTACCGTCAGCATAGGCCTTGCTCAATATGAAAAGCAGGAAGATATGAAAGCTTTTGTCAACAGAGCCGACCATCTTATGTACCGCGGAAAAAAGAGCGGCAAAGACAGAATTTGTTTTGAATAGCGTTTTAAAATGAAGCTCATTTAATGAATGATAAACAATTGGATGATTCAATTGCAGAAGGGTGAATAAAACTTAAGGAGAACATGATGCTGCGGGAAATCGAGTACTTGAAAAAGTTGGCCGAAAACGGAGGTCCGGAGGAAAATCAGTATGAAGAACTTGGCGAGATGTATAAATCCTTAAATCAGCGGCGGAAGAAAGGAATGATAAGCGAAGAAGAAGTGATGAGGATTTGGCAGGCCCTGCCGGATATTTATTGCACCACGGACACCATGCAGGGATACGTCCTTATGAAACCGCATGGATACTCCGGTGATTTTGTTGTCATTGAAAGAATTTACTCGGGCTGGCTGTCTCCCAAACAGCATCTGATTAATTGGGATCGCTTTTTTCATTGTCAGGAAGCTCCACGCGCCGTTGTCAACCGAAAAAAATATTTTATCGACCTGTTGCGTTCTTTCAATCCTACGGATGCAAAACGGGAGGTTTTGAATATCGGATGCGGTCCGTGTCAGGACATTGTGGAATTTTTATCGGCTGGGGATTCCCAAATATTTTTTGAATGCGTGGATTACGATAAAGATGCCATCGAATATTCGTACAACAAAATAAAAGAAAAGGGCTTTCTGAACAATGTGGAGTTTTTTCGCGAAAACGCATTCAAATTCAAACCGTCCAGAGAGTATGATTTGATCTGGTCAGCGGGTCTTTTCGATTATCTGGATGAAAAGACCTTCAAAATGCTTTTAACGAAAATGCTTAATTTCGTAAAAACCGGCGGAAAAGTGGTTATCGGGAATTTTTCTCTGGACAATCCCACGCGGGATTACATGGAGTGCGGCAACTGGTTTCTTTATCATCGTTCGCCTGATGATTTGATTAAAATAGCAAGTGAATGTGGAGTTGCCCCCGAGAAAATCTCCGTAAAATCGGAATCGCTGGGCGTGAATCTGTTCCTGCACATTTCCCGGTAAATTTGTCCGGCATGATTTTGTAAGATGGCCTGCTTGGGCTGAAAAGCAGTGTCGAAGTACGAAAGATCGAAGCCGTTGGACTTAAAATGCCTGGAGGTGTCATGTCCGTGTAATCCGGATTATGCAGCCCGGCTTTCACGCAGAACCGCATCACCCGCGGTTGCGGGGAAATCTTGACCGATAAAAATAACAGATTCAGGGTTGAATATTATCTCCTGTATCTGCCCATCAACTGTGCTTCAGCCAGCACGTGTCCCTTCATCGCTGCCAAAAGTTGATCTTTTGTCAAGCCGGCTTTCAGGTTCAGCATGGAATCCAGCGCGTATAATTTAAAATAGTAGCGATGCGTACCGCCCGGAGGGCAGGGACCGTCGTAACCGTATCGCCCGGAAGTATTTTTCCCGTTTTTCCCTATTCCGGCGATTTCCTCCTTCCGGGAAACGTTTTCCGGAAGAGCGTTGACGGTTGCCGGTATATCAAACAATACCCAGTGTACCCATAAACCGGCAGGCGCGTCGGGATCATCGCAGATCAGCGCGAAACTTTTTGTTTTTTCCGGTGCTTTGTTCCAGGAAAGCGGCGGGGAAATATTCTGCCCGTCGCAGGTATATTTTGCCGGAATCATATCTTCATGATTAAAGGATGTGCTTTTTATTTCCATGGTTTTGCCTCCTTTTGTTTTAGGATTGATTTGATCTTTTGCCTGGACGGTAAAAATCGCGCCGCCCGCGATTAAACAAATGGCCGCTAAAAAACAAAAGAAATAGTTTTTCATGTCGATTCCCTCCGTATGGATTGATCAAGGTCCCTTCGATGGGCGCTATTTTAGACCCGGATTGTTGCAACGTCAATAGCTCTGTTGACACAAGGATTTCCTGTGTTAATATAAGGAGCCCTTAGACAGGATTGTAAATGAAGATAGATGAGCAAATAAGCAGAGAAATCGGCGTGCACGGGCCGCAATGGAACTCCATGCATGAGGGATATTTTGCGGATATGGCTGTAGCCGCTCCTCTTATTGAGACGATAACGCGGCATCTTTCCGGTTCGCATGCGGATATCATCGTTGACTTGGGAGGGGGAACGGGATTCATTCTTCTTGAGTTGGCGGCCAGGGGGGTAACAGCCAAGATGACCCCGGTGAATCTGGACTGTTCCGCAATTCAATTGGAAACCATGGAACAAAATGGTATCTCCCGTATTAACGGTTTGATTTCCGACTTCAGACGTAATGATATCGCTGCGCTGGATAAACGGGTTTTTTTTATTATGCGCTCTGTGCTCCACTACTTCGGCCGGGATGGATTGATGGACACACTGCGGCACATTCGGCATCAGGCCCGCCGGGGCGAGATGTTCATCCATCAGACCGCGTGTTTTGAAAATGATGACGAATCCCGATGCATCAATTTTCTTTACCAGGAGATGGGTACCCCGAAGTGGTATCCCACGATCGATAGATTACGTAACAGCATGGTCGATTCAAACTGGCGGGTGATCGATATCTTTCCGGCGGCCCCGCTGAAATTATCGTCTGCCGAACTCGGGCAGAGGTATGGACTGGATTCGCAAACACTCAGGGACATTCGCAACAGAGTGACGAAGGAGTTTGGAGAAAAAAAGAGTGTTTTTCAGCCGGGACAAAATGGTTTTACCGCTTATCTTCATTACCGGATTTGTGTCTCCGAAGCCGTTTAATGTTCCGGCAAATTGTTTATGGAATTGTCATTGATCCGTGGCCCCCTATTCAGGAGTAATCAAATGCCGTCAAGAACAACCGACCATTTTGAAAACGAAAAATTCGTGGAAGTTTTTACGACTTACCGGCAGGACGATATCGCTTTTATCAAATCCGTTCTTGATGGAGAAGGCATCACTTATTTTTTTGAAGGGGAAAGCTCGATTATGCTCATCGCGGCCGGTGCCTACGCCAGGCTTCTGGTAAAAGCGGAGGAAGCTTTGCGGGCTAAAGAAATTTTGCAGGATCTGGGATTTTTAGAAGAGATTTAAAATCGGGCGTTAGTCTTTCTTCCCTTGGCTGGTTGATGATCATTTCATAAGCTGTCGCACGCCTGAGCAGATGCGCTCTATATTGGGCAGAATCCGATCTTCCAGATCACGGCTGAACGGAATGGTCGTCTGAGTGCAGACGCGGGCATACTTACAGGGTATCCCCGCTTCCGAAACAATAGCCGCTAATTCACCCGACAAACCGAAAGTCTCATAATCTTCATCCACGGCCAGCATGCGTCCGGTTTTTTCAACTTCCCGGCAGACAGCCTTTTTGTCCAGTGGAGAAACAGTCCGCAAATCCAGCACGCCCGCCGAAATTCCTTCCGCATCCAGTGTTTTAGCGGCTTCCAGAGAACGGTGTACGCTCACGCCTACACTGACGATTATAACCTCGCGCCCTTCCCGGCGCAGGACAGCTTCTCCGAGAGGAAGCGGATCCCATCTTTGCGGCACCGTTCCTTTCGCCCCCTCGGCGGGAATGTCAAATTGCACGGTTTTTCTTGCTCCCGAACCGAGAAACTCCAGCCAGGACTCCGAAAGGAGTTTATGTTCGAGGAAAATGACCGGACCGTCATGTTGCAGCGCGCTGAGCATCAGGCCTCCCGCGTCGGCAGGCGTGGACGGAACCATGACCGTCAACCCCGGAATATGCGCCAGCCATCCCCACAAAGACTGCTCATGCTGTCCGCCGTCGCCGTAACCTCCGCCGCAGGGCGCGCGCACAACAAGCGGCGCCGTCCATTTGCCTCCGGAAAAGGCTTCGACTTTTGCGGCATGGTTGAGCAGGGCATCCATGCACACTCCGAAAAAATCCACCATATACATTTCCACGACAGGGCGCAGCCCGGCCATGGCGGCAGCCACCCCTGCCCCCAGGAAGGCACTTTCGCTGATCGGAGTACCGCGCACGCGTTTGGGGCCAAATCTCACCAGAAGATCTCGTCTGAGCAGAGGGATATCTTCGCCGAAGACAATGATACGGGGATCTTCGGCCATCGCCTGAGACAGAGCATCATCTGCGGCTTGTGTGAAGAACATCGTTTTCATGACGGCGCCTCCACCAGGACGGTCATCAGGACATTGTTAATTTCCTCTTTTATTTTGTCTTCCAGTTGTTTTAATCGCGCCTGATCCATCTGCAGCGTTGCGCGTGTATGAGACAGCGGGTCATTGGTGGAATCACGGCGCGGGTCCTGCAGGGTGGAAAGAACAGACTCTATGACGTTTTTCAGTCCGGCAATGCGTTCGCGGACAGCAGCGCCGTTGAACCGCAGCATAGACTTTGTAAGCCCGGCGGCAACCTTAGGCATTTCCTGCAGAGGATCGCGCACGATTCTTATCAGCTGAAAGCCTAAAAAATGGCCTTCGAAATGCACGCATCGGGTATGCAGGAAAACCGGCCCTTCTTCCCGGCGTATACGGTTAATCGCCTCTCCGGCAATCTCCCACGTCTTTGCCACGTCGCATCCCTCCATATCAAGGGCGGGGACTCCCAGCCCGCGCACCCGTTCATTTATGTTTCCGGCGGTCGAGACGTCCGATTTCGTGGTAATGCCCCAGCCGTCGTCCTTACAGACAAATAAAACCGGCAATTTCCAGACGGCTGCCAGGTTCATGGATTCCAGCAACATTCCCTGATTCATTGCGCCGTCACCGAAAAAAGCAACAGCAATTGATCCCGGTCGCAGATATTGAGCTGCCAGAGCAAAACCGGCTGCGGCAGGTCCTTCCGCTCCGACAATGCCGGAGGAGGCGGCCAGGTGCTCTTTAGAAAAAAGGTGCATATGTCCGCCCATACCGTGGCAGAGGCCTTTTTCAGAACCGAGAAATTCTCGCAGGAGAGAAACAGGATCAACGCCGCGCATAAGCATTGCTGCCGTACCGCGGTGATCCAAAGCCATTGCATCGTCGTCTTTTAAGTGGGAAACGACGCCGGCGATGATCGCTTCTTCGCCGGTTCCAAGATGCAGTTCGCCGGAGATCAAGCCTTCATGCCAAAGCAGGGCAGTAGCTTCTTCAAATAACCGGGCCTTCAACATAAGAGCGTAAAGCGACCATAAATCGGGTGACATAATCATTTCTCTTTTGTCGTAAACAAGTGATAAAGTTTATATACCCAATTGGTTGGTACCCAATATACGTAGTAAGTTTACTTTATTTCAATAAAAATAAAAAGGGGAGATTAAGTGATAAAATCGGAGGGATTTAATCGCTTTTCCGGTTCACATTCATTGCCCTTGTGCCAGCACCCGGGCAGGACTACGGAGGCGGTGAAAGGGTTGTTGTCGTAATCAAGCGGGTTCGGGAAAATTTTTTGGTACGAAGAATTTTCAATACGGTCTTTTCTTAAAAATGAAAACTCCATGACCTGCGGAATGTCGAGGCTGTTTCTCCGGATTATGCCGGCATGATTATTCGGATGGATATGCACGCAGGCATGCGTGCGCAGAATTTTATCGAATACGTCAGCGGCGACTTTAAAAAAAGAATGATTCCATAACTGATTAAGTTCGTGAAATTCGGCCACAATAATTCTGAATCTGCGCATCAGGGATTCGGAGGCGGATTGAAAGACTTCATATTCGTATCCTTCGATGTCCATTTGCAGCAATAAGTCGGTATTTGTTCCGGGCAGAGATGATTGAACCCAGTCGTCAAGCGTCAGGAAATCGTCATCGGATCCTACGCCGATATATTTCTTTGTAAAATGAAACAGCTCATGTTCCGAGATCGGCCCGTTGACGGATTTATCGGCAAGAAAAACATGCATTCCCCGTTCGGCGCAATCTTTCTCAAATTCGGACGAAAAACCGATGCCGGGCGAAAAACAGGCCTGGATTCCGGTGAGATCGTCGGGCAACAGGTAGCCGCCGTCTCCCAGGGGGCCCAGACGAATAAGTTTTTTGTCGACGGATAACGGATAAAGTTTTTTCAGATAAGATTGAAGGTCGTTAATGTCCGTTTCCCGGGGTGAAAGCTCGCTCTCCGCGGCAATTGCTTTTTTTATTAAAAATGAATTCGGGGGCTTTTCCATTGCTTTAATAAATCAAAATATTGAACGGCTATCTTTCCATCGGCAAAAACCTTAACAATCATAAGGTTATTTTTTCGTTTCAACAGTCTTTGTCACGTAAGTAATCTTTTTTATAAAGAAAATGAGGAAAGAAAACAGCAGGAAAAGAATCAGCAACAACGAAGACCATTCCATAAGAACGGGAAAGAAGTTACAAAGGGCGTCATACAATTTAAGGAAGAGGATTAATAAAAAAAGAGCGCCCAACGAGCGATAAATGCTGCTCATCTTCAGAAGAATTTCGAATTTCTCGTCTTTTTCGGCGGCGCTTAGTAAATCCTGATTATTGGCGCAGCGCAGGACGGAAATTTTCTTCAGGAATGGTTCGACGATCAATAAACCTATTTTACTGATGATAAGACCGAGAAAGTAATAAAAGCATATCCCTGTAACAACGTTCTGCTGAATCAGGGAGTAGTTTAAGAATTTATCCGCCAGAACCGCAAAGACAGCTCCGCAAAAAATACGACCGAGAACGCTATAAGAAGATAATTTATCGAATAATAATTTCATTACTGCTCTCCCTGTATATTACATGACGATAAATAATATTTGCGCCGCAACTTTGCGGTGCCAACCTGAAAGTAAATTAATTAAGTTAAAATTACCTGATCTCCGCGTGATAACTCTGCAGAGATTTGGCCCGGCCGTGTCCCTGCCGGAAAGCCATGATACCCTTTACCGCGGCCACTGCCGCAGCGATCGTGGTTATATAAGGTATCTTGTATTTGATGGCCGCCTTGCGGATGTAGGAGTCGTCGTATTTGCTCAGACGCCCGGCCGGCGTATTAATCACCAACTGAATCTCGCCGTTCTTGATGGCATCAACGATGTTCGGTCTGCCCTCGTGCATTTTTAAAATTTTCTCCGACTCAATTCCGTTTTCCTTCAGGAAATTGTGAGTTCCCTCCGAGGCTCTGATTTTGAAACCGATTTTTTTGAACGCGCGCGCTGCTTCCAGAACACCGCCCTTGTCCTTTTCCTCAACCGTAATCAGAACCGTTCCTTCCGAGGGCAGATTCTGCTGCGTGGCTTCCTGAGCCTTGTAATAAGCCAGACCGAAAGAATCCGCCAGCCCCAGAACTTCGCCGGTGGAGCGCATTTCCGGTCCCAGAACCGGGTCGACTTCCTGATACATATTGAAGGGGAAGACCGCTTCCTTCACGCCGAAATGACGGAATGCCTTGTTTTGTAAATTCAAATCTTTAAGCTTTTTGCCAAGCATAATTTGTGTCGCCAGACGCGCCATGGAAATATTGCAGACCTTGGAAACCAGCGGCACCGTGCGTGAAGCACGGGGATTGGCCTCCAGAATGTAAACGACGTCATTGGCAATGGCGTACTGAATGTTCATCAGGCCGACGACACCGAATTCCACGGCAATTTTTTTCGTATAATCGTTGATCGTATCGATGTGCCGCGCCGGAATGCTGATCGGCGGAATCACGCAGGCGGAATCGCCGGAATGAATACCGGCCAGTTCGATGTGTTCCATGACAGCGGGGACGAAAGCATCCGTGCCGTCGGAAATCGCGTCGGCTTCGGCCTCGATGGCATTTTCCAGAAACTTGTCGATCAGAATCGGCCGCTCCGGTGTAACGCCGACGGCAGCGTTGACGTAGCGTTTGAGCATTTCCTCGTCATGCACGACTTCCATGCCGCGCCCGCCCAGAACGTAGGAAGGACGCACCATCAAAGGATAACCGATTTCTTCCGCAACTTTGAGCGCCTGCTTCAGATCACTGGCCATGCCGGATTTGGGCATGGGGATGCCCAGCTTATCCATCATCTTGCGGAAGCGATCGCGGTCCTCCGCCAGGTCGATCGTTTCCGGCGACGTGCCGATAATTTTCACGCCGGATTCGGCCAGATCGGCGGCGATATTCAGCGGCGTCTGTCCGCCGAACTGGACAATTACACCCTCGGGTTTTTCCTTTTCGTAGATACTTAAAACATCTTCCACCGTCAGCGGCTCGAAATAAAGTTTATTGGAGGTATCGTAATCGGTGGATACCGTTTCGGGGTTACAGTTGACCATGATGGATTCGATGCCTTCGTCGCGCAGGGCAAACGCCGCATGCACGCAGCAGTAGTCGAATTCGATGCCCTGGCCGATGCGGTTGGGACCGCCGCCCAGCACCATGATTTTCCGGTTTTTGGTGGTGCTGACGTTGTCTTTGGCGTTGTAGGTCGAATAATAGTAAGCCGCGTTTTCGACGCCGCTGACCGGCACGGCGTCCCAGCATTCCGCAAGGCCTGCGGCCAGGCGCTGTTTGCGGATATCCTCTTCCTTTTTGTCCAGAATCTGCGCCAGATATCTATCGGCGAATCCGTCCTTTTTGGCCCGGATCAGCAAATCATCAGGCAGCTTTTTCTTTTTGTACTGGAGAATCTTTTCTTCCAGTTCGACCAGTTCTTTCATCTGTTCGATAAAATATTTTTTAATATACGTTTTGACGGACAGCGCATCTACGGAAGCGCCTTTACGCAGCGCTTCATACATGATGAATTGTCTTTCGCTGGAAGGCTCGGAAAGCATTTCCATCAATTCGTCCAGCGATTTGGTGTTGAAATCTTTGACGAAGCCCAGACCGTAGCGTTTCTTTTCCAGAGAACGGATGGCTTTCTGAAAAGCCTCCTTGTAATTTTTGCCGATACTCATCACTTCGCCGACGGCGCGCATCTGCGTTCCCAGTTTATCCTGGGCGCCGGGGAATTTTTCAAAATCCCAGCGGGAGAATTTAACGACAACGTAGTCTCCCGATGGTGTGTACTTTTCCAGAGACCCGTCGCGCCAGTAGGGAATTTCATCCATGGTGACGCCGGAAGCCAGCGTCGAGGAAATCAGAGCAATCGGGAAGCCCGTAGCCTTGGAGGCCAGCGCCGAAGAACGCGAGGTACGCGGATTGATTTCGATGACAACCACGCGGTCGGTTTTGGGGTCGTGGGCGAACTGCACATTGGTTCCGCCGATAACCTGAATGGCTTCTACGATGTCGTAGGAATATTTCTGCAAACGCTTTTGCAGCTCGGTAGAAATGGTCAGCATGGGCGCGGTGCAGTAGGAGTCGCCGGTATGCACGCCCATCGCGTCCACGTTTTCGATAAAGCAGACGGTGATCATCTGATTTTTCGCGTCGCGGACGACTTCCAGTTCCAGCTCCTCCCAGCCGATCACCGATTCTTCAATCAGAATCTGGCCGATGAGGCTGGCGGAAATGCCGCGGCTGGCGACTACGCGCAGCTCTTCCAGATTATAAACAATGCCGCCGCCGGTGCCGCCCATCGTGTAAGCCGGGCGAATGACAACAGGGTAGCCCATTTTTGCGGCAATCTTTTCCGCTTCTTCCACGGAAGTGGCCGGCTCGCTTTTGGGCATTTCGATGCCCAGTTTGTTCATGGTTTCCTTAAAAGCGATTCTGTCCTCACCGCGCTCGATGGCGTCCACCTGCACACCGATTACCTTCACGCCGTGTTTATCCAGCACGCCTTTTTTGTAAAGTTCCGAAGTAAGATTGAGACCGGTTTGACCGCCGAGATTAGGGAGAATGGCGTCCGGCTTTTCGTTTTCGATGATTTCCGTCAATGCCTGGACGTTCAACGGTTCGATATAAGTGACGTCGGCCATGCCGGGGTCGGTCATGATCGTTGCCGGGTTGGAATTCACCAGCACGATTTGATAGCCTAATTTGCGCAGAGCCTTGCAGGCCTGGGTTCCGGAATAATCGAATTCGCAGGCCTGGCCGATGACGATCGGGCCCGAGCCGATAATCAAAACTTTTTTAATATCCGTTCTTTTTCCCATTTAGTATCCTTTCTAATGAGTCCCAAATTTCAGAAGCGAAGCGCGCTGAAATTTGTTGGACGTAATGAGGTTCATATTTCAAAAGCAAAGCGTATTGAAATTTGCTTGCCGAATTATCCAATCCCGACCAATCGGGATTGGAAATTATCCCACGTGCGAATAACCTAAAGGTCACTATAGGCTAAGTGGGGTTATATATACTATCCCCGACATTAATTTGGGTCTTCACGCCTGTCATTTGTTATACTCCGCATCAACGGTTATTCCGATTCCGCCGCGCACGGCAAATTCCGCGCTGACCCTGCACCAGCGCGGTTTGAGCGCAGCGACAAGATCGTCCAGAATTATGTTGGTGACATGTTCGTGGAAGACCCCTTCGTCGCGGAAGGACCACAAGTACAATTTCAGCGATTTGGATTCGACAATTTTCTTATCCGGGATGTACTGGATTTTTATTTTGGCAAAATCCGGCTGGCCCGTTTGGGGACAGACACAGGTAAATTCTTCCGTTTGGAGAGTGACCATGTAATCTCTGTTTTCGTTATGGTTGGGAAATGTCTCCAGCTTGCGCACCGGTTTGGCTGCTTTTCCCAGCAGCGTTAAACCCGCCAGATCGTTTTTTCTGGTATTTTTCGGCATCGCTTTACTCCTTGTCACGGACATAAACCCGTTTTTGAAGCCTGAGTCTCACAGATAAAAAATAGTATATCCGTTTACCGAAAGTGGGGTATAATATCAAGTACATTCGTTACCAAAATAAAAATTATCTATCTTGTTGTTTTTGCAATTGATTTTTTAAAAACAAATAAGGAGAAAATACGGCAATGACAGACAATAAAACACCCACCCCCGAAAATACATGGAAATGCAGCAATTGCGGCAACACCATTGTGGAGATCAAGCCGCCGGAGGTATGCCCGGTCTGCAAACAGAAATGCGAATTTCTGAATGTGACCTGCTACCAGCCGGACTGCGGTTTCACGGGGATGGATAAACGGCTGAAATAAAGAGTCTGTTTTTTTACATTTGCGGCTTCCCCATGTTTTATGCTTTGCAATAAAAAATCATAAATTTTAAGGTTGGGTTGAGTCATATTGAATTCCATCGTCAACACAGGCATTACCCTTTCCCTGATCATGTGGCACACAAACCTTCACGGAGCTTTCGCATTTACCGCCTTTGCCATCATTTGCTGTAAAGCCAATTTGATAAACGCGGCCGTTTCCTGTCCCTGATCTTTCCACTCTAACCTGCAAAGGATTTATTGTTGCGTCGGGTGAAGTGTCGCCATCCCCTAAACCGTTTACGGGTTCATTTTGCTTAATATAATTAATATCAATTGTTACATTGTCTCCATCAGGATCGTTCACGCCATTAATATTAATTCCCCGGTATTTATGATTTGGCGGCCAGAGGTTGTTTGGGTTTGCGTTGGCCTGCGAACAATCCGGCGGATTGTTACTTGCTTTTTCAACCGGCGCGATTACTTCAACTACTAACGTTCGGCAATTATTTGTCTCGCTTAACTCAATAATTTGTTTGTTGGCATCGGCACAGCCGTAAATATAATACAAACCGGGTTCTAAATTATTCGGTACGGGAATATCTGCCTTATAGTTACTGATCTCATTAACAGCCAATGCCGGAACCTGTCTTTCTCCGATAACGATATCATCCGGAGACATTTGCTGGTTTTGAGTCATATAGTAGCGAGTCATGCTTGCCGGCGCAGGAGAATTGCCAACATTTATAGTTGACTCTTCCAAGGGTATTGCAGGCTTGGCAAATGGTATTTTGATCATGGGCGGGAAAAACGTATTGAGCATCAGATCCGGCCCACCTTTCCATGTTACTTTGATAGGAGCACTTTGGCTGATTTGGGAGGGCTGCCAAAGTATCGTATCGGAGGATGCAATCTCGGCAAGTTCTATTACAAAGTTGATAATATCCATTCCAAGATATTCACCTTTGTAACGGAATGACCATTTGCCTTCTGCGTCAGTGCTACCACTCCATCTCAAACCTGTGTGCGGTCCTGATATTATTTTGGCGACAAGAGTAAAATTTTCTGCTGGTTCGTAACCGCGCATCGCTCTTGCGTATGACGTATGCTCTTCATTAAGAAAATGCTCTCCCTCACTTGGGTATATTTCGACTATTACCGGGAGGTCTTCTGTGATTTTTTGAAAAAAAAACTTCGCATTGAAGTACAATAAAGCATAGGCTTCTGTTGTACGCTGATTTAAGCTGCTGTTTTGGACTGCGTTCATAAATTGAGTAATTATGTTTTGAGCATCCATAAGGCGTCCTTCATTCAGCGCCACAGCAACTTGAGATAGATAATTATTTAATTGTTGGGTTAATGCGCTATCCTTGAGCCAGCCCAAAGACACTGATTGATTTACATAGTCTTGAAGCATCTGATTGAACTGCAAAGGATTATATGCCGGAGGTGCAGAGGGACCAATAGTGGTTCCCAAACAGCCGAGGGATTCTTTTTTGCGCTCGGCTGCAATGTTTTCTTCCAGGGTATTATCTTCTCCCCATAAAAATTCATCAGTTAAATCTAATTCCGACCAATCCGGTTTGAAAACAACTTTTCGGATCCCTGGCATGCCATAACTGATGCTTTCTAACTCTTCGCCCGTTTTTCCAGGGTTGAGAAGATACTGAAAATCTGTACTAAAATTATATTCAGTTTCCCAACTCAGAACTTCAGTGTTGCCCATGAGGCTCCAGCGGCTATCCTCATAGTCGATGGAGCCATTCCATAATGGAGTATTTTTCCACGCCACAGGTACATAAAGTAAACCCTTTCTTTGGGCCAGCATTGGTGTAAACTGATCAGCTTGGCTATATCCTTCAGACCAGATATTCTCTGGCGCAATGCCGTGTTTAGGTATAGTAATATCAATATTAACATTACCGATTCCTATTTCGTTTTCAGGTGGATTCGTCACTGTGTGATAGTAATGATAAATGTCATTTTCATCCAGAGTTACTCTTGCTTGAATTTTTACATTCTTTAACGGTGGTGGTGCAGCTTGGACATACATATTATCTATAAAAAGGAATGAAATAATAACAATGAAACAAACAAATAAATGTCTTATTTTCATATAAGTCTCCTTAAGGAAGAACGATAATATTAATAAAATTCATATATTGCAAATGATTGTAATCAACGGGATTTGTTAAATATTTAAGATTTAAATTTTTCAATATTTTATATTTTCTGTAAAGCTTGATCCACCGTTTATCATTACTTCCTGACGGTCTCATGTTAACGGGTACGCTTGTTCTTAAAATATCAGCGTCAATGCCTTTTCGATGTGAAGAATGAGGTGTCTTCCAATTAGAATCTACATCCAAGAGTCCGCCATGTGGCAGGCTGATATCGTTTAGGACTAACGGCTTGCCGAATGCCGAGTACCATCTATTAGCCAGAAGGGTTAATTCCCACAAAAATTGCCATTGACCCCAGTTAGTTGTTGGATGGGCGGGCCAATTATAAGGTTTATCATACTGTAACCAAGTGTTAGGATCAATATTATCAGGGACATCGCAATCGCTGCTTTTCCCGCAACGGACGTAGCCGTCCCACCACCCAAACATGTTTTCTTCCGTTGGCGGTGTAGGTTTCGGCAATTCTATAAAGCGCTGGCAGTAATTCATACCGCCACAATGTTCGACCATTACAGGTGTAATAGTAGTGCAAGTATAGATCGATTCACATGGTGGTGAAACAAATATATAGTTATTTGGTGGATATGCAGAATGTTTTCTTATGCTTAAAAGACCTGAAATTTCACCGGATAAGTATTTGAATTCATACTCAGGTTGAGATATTCTAGTGGGCAATTCGTTAGACGGATTTGACTTTTGTGCGTCAGCTACACCACCAAGAATACGTGTCGTTTCCGCGTCATTGTTTATTAATATTGTCAAACGGCTGGCAGGTATATGTTTTGCGTCACTATGGCCGCATGTAATACCCGGTCCGCCAACACATGCTTCATCAAAAGCTTTGGAGATATTTACCTTGAAAGGACAAGGCAGTTTTTCTCCTGTAAATATGTCATAGCAATATGTTCTAAATTGGATTTGATGAGCTTCTGATGTTTTACCATTAATCTTAGGTTCAATACTTTTAACACTATTAATGATTTCAGAAATTGCATCATCAGGAGGGATGAAAAAACAGAAAAAAAACAAAAATAACAAAATAGGACTAAAAAATAGTTTCATAAGAACACCCCTTTTATATGTTTCTTCATTATGCATAAAATTGTCGGTAAACAACGTAATGCACTAAAAAAAGCAAACGTTCTTAATTTCTATTTTGGGTTAAAACATTATAAAAAAGATTTTTTAACTAAGATAATTATATTTAATCATAAAATTACAAGTAAGTAAAAAGTAATAAATTAATTATGAAGAAGCAGTTTTTTATGCCACTCAGTGTTACTTAAGCTGTAAGTTACAATAAATTAGTGCAAAATCGCTTTCTATTAGTTGGGAACGATGATTTTCGACGCTTCCTGCCGTTCCAGTTCCTTCGCTTCCGCAATCATCGCCTGAACGGTTTTTTCAATCGCTTCCGGCAGTTTGGCCGCTGCTTCTTCGAGCGTCTTCGCGCCTTCGATCAGGCACTGTACGGGGACCGGGCCGTTAGGAGACATCAGCTGGGTCATACCGGTAAAAATCGGTTCCCGGCTATCATCAGGTGATCCGTCAATATTGACGGGTGTGAGACGTCTGATCGTGGCAAAAGTCAAATCAGTGAACGCCTCTTCCTTGTAAAGATTCTTGGGATCAATTTTAATATTCGTTATTTTGGGTTCGCCGTTACTCATTTTTTATCTCCTTTTATTTGGGGTTGGTTCTTGTCATGCCCCGAAAAACAACGGAAACTGTAACCACGGCCTCCCCTTTTTTCGGATCACTCCTTACAATTGTGTGACTATGCCAAATCAGCGAAAACTTCAAACACTATTTTTACCGATTTTGTAAGGAAAATCCAAAAAATATTTCCCCAATTCTTCCTCATTCGCTCCACATTTGCCTGCTAACCTGCTTAATAAAAGGTGACGTTTAACGAAGGACAAGGGGCAAAAAGTATTTAGATCGATTTAAATTAATTCAAAGTTATCGGGCGGAATTTTGATGGAAGTAGATATTGTTGTCTCGACCTATAAGCGGCATGACCTCTTGCAGGAAGCCCTGAAAAGTGTGGCCAATCAGAGTTATCCTTATTGGAAATGCTGGATCGTGGAAGACGGCCAGTCGCAAGAGACCTGTCAAGCCTTAAAAGCATTTTTAAACGATAGTCGTTTTTTCTATTTATCCGGAAGTCATACCGGTCTTCCCGCTGTTCCCCGAAATAAAGGCATTATTCAGGGAGTTGCTCCGTATGTTGCCATCCTGGATGATGATGATCTCTGGCTGCCTGGAAAACTGGAAAAACAGGTTGCTTTTTTGGAGCGTCATCCTGACTGTGTATTATTGGGAAGCAACGGCTTCCGATGGACGGGAAAAGGAACGCATAAAAATGCACGTCTCTACTTTGAACGAAAAAAAATGTTCGGTAAAATAAATTATATTGATTTCGTTAATCAGAACTACCTCATTTGTTCCTCCGTAATGTTTCGAAGAAGCATCCTGGAAAAGTCCGGATTATTCAATGAAACACCTTCTTTGCAACCGGGACAGGATTACGAATTATGGCTGCGCATCGGTGCTCTCGGCGAAATCTGGAATTTAGCAGAGCCACTTGTGATTTATCGGGAAACTCCGTCTACTCACTATAAAAAAAATCCTGATCGCCGAAATTGTTATAAATCATTTGCCAATATATATTTGTCCGCATTGAAAGGTGTCCAAGGCATACCCAGTCCTCTTTCTTACCCCGAAAATTCCCGTCTCGTCGCAGCCTGTTGTCGTGAAAGAGATTTTTATCTTGCCGGACCGAGATTTCTGGGAAGATTAATGCATGAAATGCGATCAAATATAAAACAGGCCTTTAATTTTTTTAGGGAAAATAATTCATAAACTTATTCATCTGCGATCATACTGCGGATCAGGGGACTAAAATATTTAACTGCGGCATTATTATTTTTCTTTCGCAGGGTATTCCGAAATCAGACACAAATTGTGAAGTTCTAATCCTCTCGACACACAGTTTTTTTCTTGATGTGTTTTTACAAATTATCGGTTAGGATTTGATTACCGGTCATGGGACCGTAAATTTATAGTGATTTGTGCCGACTGTGCCGATCTTTTTTATCAACATGAAAAGCAATCTACTGCAAATAATCGAACTCGTATTGCGACGCTTTTTGCGAGGGATCAACTTTTTCCAGTCTCATCAAAGAGTGCTTTTAGTATGCAATACCCCGCTGATGGCGGATTACCTTGCCGATATTTTTGAAATTTTCAAAAACGACCCGCATTTGGCTTTTTATGTTCTGCCTCCATTGCCTGAGGAAAGTCAAGGTGCCTGCGATTACATCAGGCGCAAATTGCCTGTAAGCGTCGTTGGATGGATGTGGGCCGGGGTATTGCCCTGGAACCTGATTATTGTATCTGATCATTGCCGGTTGCCATGGATATGCAGATTTTTCCCGATCATTTTTATAAGTCACGGTATAGAAACCGGGAAACTGGTCGATGGTGAACCCTACACCTACGGAAAATGGTCATTGATAGACAAATGCCGTCCGCGTTATTCCACTATGTTCGCAGCTTCGGAAACGGAGCGAATGCGCGGATTGAAGCAGAACCCTGTTTTAAGGGATACGATTGCAGTTGCCGGAATTCTGCGGATGGACAAAATGATGACCATCCTGCACCGCAGGGATGAGTTTCGCCGCCGCAGGGGTTTTAGGGCGGACGATACAGTGGTTTTTGTCATGTCTACGTGGGGGCCAAACAGCCTCTTTCACCGGATGGGGGACATAATTGTTGAACAGGCTCTGCGCCTGAAAGAAAAACTGTCCTTCATCTTCACTTTACATCCCCTTGAACACCGCTTGCTTTCTTCATCGGAACGTAACTGGGGAGAATATATGAAAACATTCAGGCAGGATGGTTTTGTCGTACTTGATGCTCATGAGGAATTTGAGTCAAGCATTGCAGCCTGTGATGTTATATTAACGGATCATACGTCCGCCGCGTTTTATGGCGCTGCCGCCGGCAAACCTTTGGTTTATGTGCCCCTCCCTGAAGATTGCGTTGAAAAGGGATTCCCTGTCTGGAAGCTTCAGAAAATATCTCCCTGCATCAAGGAGGATGCCTCTGATTTGTATGAACAGATTCTTGAAGCAAAAATCAACTATCCCTTTAATAAATTGGCTGAAATTACTTTGGAGATAAACTCCTGCCCGGGACAGGCCGCTCAAAGGATTCGGGAGCAAGTCTACAGCCTGCTGGATCAAGCGAAGGGAATCCGTGTTTAAAGTTAAATTCGGCTGATTTTCTGAAAAATCCAAATGTTCATAAACATACAAATGCTTGAAGAGATCGGAACTGCCTCTTGTTTTTTATAAATATTTATTTGACATGCAGACTAAAAGTTTTATAAGTACCAGTAACTATATTTTATCAAAGGATGTCGGCACACCGTTGCTCTCTCTTTTGCAGTAACTAAATAAATTCCCATATGTCTGTCAATAAATCCAGTTATAGAATCCGCTTTGCCCGACCCGAAGAAATTCCCGCTATCACTGAATTGATGCGGCCTTACAACATGCATCACATTCCCTCTCCGGAAATGGGCCCGCTGGATTACAAATGCTTTATCGTTGCCGAACAAAACGGACGATTGCTCGGCGCCGCCGGCTACACCTTTCTTTCCGATGATGTCGGGAAAACGACGCTCATGGCCGTGCGTCCCGACTGCACCCGTCTGGGGCTGGGCAGGAAACTGCAAACCAGACGCATGCAGATTCTGCGCAGCCTCGGCTGCGTCAAAATCATTACCAACGCGGACCGGCCGGAAACCATCGCCTGGTATAAACAACATTTCGGATACCGCGAAATTGGGAAATTGCCCAAGATTCACTCTTTCGGTTTGGATGATGTTCCGGAATGGACAACGCTGGAGGCGGACCTGACGGCCATTGACCTCCCTTCATCCTCACGGCAAAAAATATTAATCAACGCCGCTCTGACAGGAATGAAACCGCGGAGAAGCGACAATTCTTTCCTTCCCGTTACACCCGCCGAAATTGCCAAAGCCGCCCTGGAAGCAGGAGAACTGGGTGCATCTATCATCCATCTTCATGCCAGGGAAGCCAATGAAGCACCGACGCCGGATCCGGCAATATACGCCGAAATCATCGGGCGCATTCGGGAAAAAAATCCCGATCTGATCATCTGTGTAACCACCAGCGGCCGCAATTGGCACGAACTGGAAAAAAGGGCTGCGGTGTTGGAACTGCCCGGTGACCTGAAGCCGGATATGGCTTCTCTGACGATGGGGTCAATGAATTTTCCGACGCAGGCGAGTGTCAATCCGCCGCAGGTGATTCAGTCCCTGGCTGACCGCATGCTGGCGCGGAATATCAAGCCGGAATTGGAGATTTTTGAGGTCGGCATGCTTGATTATGCCAAATATCTGATCAGAAAAGGCTTCCTGAGGCAGCCGGTTTACTTTAACCTGATTCTCGGTTCCCTCGGCACGATGAGCGCTTCACCGGATAATCTCCGCTATCTTGTTTCGCAGCTTCCGGCATTTTCTCCCTGGGCAGCTTCCGGTATCGGCAGGTTTCACGGCAAGGTGCAGGAGTTGACCGCCGCAATGGGTGGCGGTATCAGAACCGGATTGGAGGATAGTCTGTATCTGGATATCAATAAGCAAATCCCGGCGAGTAACAGCGACTGGATCCGGAAAGCAGTTGATGCGGCAAGACGCAGCGGTCGGGAAGTCGCGACGGCAAGCGATGTGAGGCAATGGTTGGAACTGGACACCCCATGAATGACCGTATTGTAAATTTGTTTACTGATGAGATCAGCCGGCCATCAGGAACGATTCTATTTCGGCACTTATCGAATTAAAATATTTTAATGGTTGTGCCATAATTTTTAAGGTAAAAGGTGTTCCATGGGATTACCGCATGTCATAGGCTTGATTTTTTCCATGCTGCGCGCCAGCGAGGCAACCTCCG
>JAJFTS010000148.1 GCA_021372815.1 Deltaproteobacteria bacterium
ACCGCCTTTTGATAGACAAGATATGGCGCCTGTCCTCCCTTGGAAGGGTCGGGGAAAATATCGTGGAATAAAAGATAGCCGCCGGGCATTACATTCTTCGCCCAGGTTTCATAATCGCTCAATACCGTTTCGTAAGCGTGACCGCCGTCAATGAAAATCAGGCTCAGGGGAGTTTTCCATGCCCGTCCGATTGTCGCCGAACGGCCGATGACAGGGATAACAATATCGTCCAGATCGAAATCGTCAATGGTTTTACGGAAATGTTTTAAGGTGTCTATTCTGCCGGTTTCCTGATCCAGAAGGTCGGGATCGAAATACTCCTCTCCCGGCTGCTGTTCTTCCGAACCGCGGTGGTGATCAATGGAAAAAAGAACCGTGGAATTTTCTTTACAAGCCGTGCCCAGATAAACGGATGACTTGCCGCAGTAACTGCCGATTTCGAGACAGGGGCCATGTTTTCCGGCTTCCAGGGCCAGATGATAAAGACGATGCGCTTCGCGCTCATCCAGGAAGCCTTTTATTTTGTCAATTTTTTCTTTGTTAAAATTCATTTTTCAGTACCGTTTTCAATTTGTTTGTCATTTTCAATGAAAATGGCAACTGCTTTTAAAAGCAATTGCCATTTTCTATAAAATTTTGGTCAGATGATTAAAATATAAAAGTAATACTTGTCAAAATTTACATAATTTCTTTGACTATCTTCCACTCATCGCCTGCTTTTTTCAATTCCAGAGTTTTCTTGCCTTTATCTTTTAATATGGAAGAACTGTAAGTCTGCGTGAATACTGCCTTGGCCGTATTTTTATCCGCCGATATTTTCAAATTATCAATACTGATGCTGATGTTTTTGCTTTTATTGCGGACATTGGTCTTATAAGCAACCCATTCGTTCAGTTTCATGTTTTTTGATTCAAAACCGGCTTCATCATAGCAATTGCGGTAAGTTTCCATATCGCCTGCTCTCCAGCTATTCAACCATTTATTGACTAAAATGCGTACATCTTCATTGATGTCGGCAACTTTCTTTCTTTCGTCACTTTGAGGCAGGCTTGCTGCGGTAACGGCTCCGGCTGCGGCGACAGGCACGGAAGCCGCAGCGACAACAGGTTCAGCAACAGGGGGGGCGGCTGGAGCAGATGGCGCTTCAACAGCAGGAGCTGCGGAAGCGACAGCAACAGGAGCCGCGATTTTCTTATCCGGATTTAATTTTTCATCAAAAAGTTTAACAATTTCATTTCTGATATTTCCCGTATCGGTATTTCTTTTCTGTGGATAATATTTGATGAAATCCTGATGGGCTTCCTTGCTTGGATTCTGGTTGATGGCCGTTGTGTAATCAGCCAGAGATTTATCATATTGTTCCAAACCGTAATAAGCAAGTCCTCTGTTATAAAAGGATAAATTGTCACTGGAATTTCTGTCTATCGCGTTATTGTAGTCGGCTACCGCGTGCTGAAGATCTCCCTGATTCTGATATATATTGCCCCGGTTGGCGTAAAATCCGGCAAAACCGGGATTTAACGCTATCGCTTTGTTGTAATCGGCAATGGCCTGTTTGAAATTGCCTTTGGCCTGGTAAACATTTCCTCGGTTGGAATAAGCGCCGGCAAAATTGGGATTGATTTCTATCGCCTTGCTGTAATCGTCAAGTGCCTGTTGAAAATTGCCCTGAGTTTGATAGACATTGCCGCGATTGCAGTAGGCAGCCGCATACTTGGGATTGGTTTCGATGGCTTTTGTGTAACTGGCGATGGACTGGGAATGCTGGTCTTGTTTTTCGTAGGTATTTCCCAGATTGTAATAGGCTTCCGTGTACTGGGGATTTATTTCCACAGCTTTTTTGAAATCGGCAATGGCTTCAGAAAATTTTCCCTGTTTACTATAAGCGTTACCGCGGTTGTAGTAAGCTTTTGCGTGTTTTGAATAAGCCTTGATGGCGCTGGTATAATCGGCAATGGCCTGATCGAGATTGCCCTGCTGTCTGTATTGATTGCCGCGATTGTAATATTCTTCAGCAGTTCCCGCGGGTATCGGCTGTGCTGTTTCGGCGAAAATTGACGTGGCTAAAAACAAAAATATCATCGATAAGCCAAATAATAATTTTTTCATAATTATTGCCTTCCTTTTTAAATTAAATTTTATTGATATCCTTGGAAAGTGTGGAAAATAAAACAAAAATTATTAATATTGTCAAGTTAATTATTACCCGGCATTCGGTTCATTATCGTGTTGTCAGAGAAATTCAACCCAATTTGTGACAATTAAAATTGCCGCTTCCGGCATTATGAAAAAACTGTTGATAGCGATGTATTAAAAATCGTTTCAATAAAAGATGAAGAAATTTAATGGCCGGATTTTTAAAGGGTATTAAAAGAACGCTTGCCAATGTGGTATTTTACATAATTTCTCTGCGTATTTTCCAGCTATCGCCGATCTTTCTCAACTCCAGAGTTTTTTTGCCTTTGCTTTTCAGCACCGACGAACTGTATTGTTGAATAAATGACGCCTGAGCGGTATCTCCATCGGCTGATATTTGCAGATTATCAATCCGGATGCTTATATTTTCGCTCTTTTGACGTACAGTCGATTTGTGTATGATCCAGGCATCCAGATCCATTTCTCTGGAAGTGAAGTCCGGTGCGTAACAACTGCGGTAGCTTTCCATATCGCCTGACTGCCAGCTGGTCAGCCATTTATTGACCAGTTGCCGAATTTCTTTTTGCGGGGGATCGTCAATGCCGTCAGATCTTTTTTCGTTGTTTTTCGCCAGAGCTATTGTTTTGCTGACGGCGGAGGGTGTTGTATCGTCAACGACATACCACTTGTTGTTAATCTTTTCCAAAATCAGTTTATTGTAGAATCCCTGAAAGGAATTGTTGCTGTTGACGTCGAAAATCTGATCAAAAGTAATAACGGCGTTATTACCTTCCTGTAGAATAGAGATGTCCCTCGGTTGTAAATCGAAATGTTTGTTGATGATCTTCATATTTTTAATTTTATTATGAAGATCTTCTCTTCTTTTGCCTTTTATTTCCGTTCCCTGCATATATAAAGAATCAATCTTTCTTAAATCCTTTTCGACAAAGGCTTTGTTCCATGATATCAATATATTTTCCAGTTCATTTTTGGAGACGGGAACGTAACTTTGAGGAACCCATTTTATGGATTCGGAAATAACCACAGGCGTTCTGTTCAAATAAATGAAATTGGCAAGACGTTTAAGATCGCCGTCGCGTAAAACCACACAGCCGCTTGACTGTTTCGGCAACAATGATTTTGTTGTTCCATGAATCCAGATATTGTTGCCGTTTTTTCCATCTCTCTTGTCGGAAAGAGTCGGATAGTCCAGAGGAAAAGCCATTGTACCGTAAATTTCCGGCGGACCGGGATTGTGCAGAATTTTTGTGGCAAAGAAAATTCCGTTGGGTGTTTTTTCGTCTCCGGCAACCTGCTTATCCCCGGATTTTTTTCCTGTGGAACAGGGCGATTCGAAAACTTTGGTAAATGTTCCCGATTTACGAAAGACGTATATCTTTTGATATTTCTTATCAACGACGAGGACGTAGCCGGAAGAAATGGAAACGATCGAATCGGGTATTTTTCTAAAACCGCCGGACGGCATCGAATGAGCTGTTTTTCCGGAATCCGGGGAAATTACCGGAGCATCCGTTTCTTCATCCTCCGTAGAAACAACTGATAAAACATTGACAGGATGAAATATAATCAGCAAAAAAGTTAAAAGTATGTAACACGTAGCAAGATTTTTTTTGATCATAACAATTTGTAAATTCAATGTTTTTTAAAAATTTGAATTCCATTAGCAAAAAAGTGATAATCATTCAAGACCTTTAATTAAAAAAATCGGGAAGTCGGCTTTTTGCCGTGAATTCTGAATGTTTTTTTTCGAAACATGAAATTTAATAAAAGTAAAAAAAATGTTTACAATTTTACAAAGTTCAATTATAAATAAATATTACTTATAATATTGTAATAATTAAAAAAGATTGTAGGATAATAATAAAAATCGGGAGATTTTCTTGTCTGGCATAAAAAAGGATGTAAACTCAACAGAAAAACTTCTTAATGTTATACGCGGAAAAGATGAGGAATATCTTGGCGCGTTGGGAAAACCAAAAGTTTCTTTAACTGCAAAAAAGCAGATAAAGTATCCGAAAGCCAACTTTTATAATAATTTTTTCGGTAAAAAAAATTACACCGTTGGCGTTGATATCGGCCGGGAATTTATTGGTCTGGTTAAAACAGCGCAGCATTCCGATAACAGGCCGGTTTTAATAGACAAGAAAATCGTCAAATACAAATCCGATTTATCAGCCGTACCTTCTGAATTCAAAACATTCTTAAAATCTTCAATCATTGATTTTTGCGGTGCAGTTGCCGATTGTAATGTCTGGACCAAGATTTCAACCAGTGAAGTTAATGTTTACTTCCTTCACATTCCGAGAGTGCCTAAAAAACAACTGGAAAAGGTGATTTTCTGGACAGCGAAAAAAGAGGGCTTCATTGATGAAGAAAAGAATATTTTTGATTTTGAAGTACAGCAAGAGATTGTTGAACAAGGGAATCCCAAGTATTCCGTAATGGTTTACACGGCCCCCAGAGCGGAAATTGAGAGAATTAAGTCTTTGTTCTCTGATATGGGAATAACTCTTGCGGGAATTACGACAGTTCCTTTTGCCTTTCAGAATATCTTCCGTTCGCAGTGGAAGCCGGTAACGGAAGAAATCTTTGCCAGTCTGTTCATTGGAAATAATTTCTCGCGGATTGATGTTTATCATAAAGAAAATCTGGTAATGAGCCGGGGAATTAAAACCGGCAGCAGCAGCAGCATGGCAGAGGCAATCGTTTCTTCCGTCCTGGAAAAAACCGGCAGCGTGAAGCTGAAGCACGATGAAGCAAGAAAAATTCTTTTCAGTCTCAGCTCCGGTTCGGAAGAAATCAAAGAAAAAGAAGCAGGCCACGACTTTAAAAAAGAAGAAATACTGGAAATGATTTCTCCCGTGTGGGAAAGGCTGGCCCGTCAGGTCGATCTGACGTTAAAGACATCCTCCATCGAAAATCAGAAAGTCGAGAAAATATACGTTTTTTCTTCCGTTAATCTGGATAAATCAATTCTGGATTATATGAGTGAGCAACTGGGAACAAAAACAGAATTTTTTGATCCTTTCGCACAGCAAAGAACCGGTGTTTCCGCGGAACCTTTAAGCATTTTAGACGGCGTCCTGCTGTCTCCGGCTCTGGGTTTTGCCCTGTCGGACAACCGGCGTACGCCAAACGCTGTTTTCACATATCAGGAAAAAAATAAAGAAGAAGGCTCAAGACAAATCAACAGATTCATCTTTTTATCATTTCTGGCGGCTTTAATCATATGTTTCGTTACGTTGATTTATCAGGGTTCAAAGTTAAATATTCTTAAAACGAATAAAGCGAATTTAGAGAAAGAATTGGCTCTTTGCAGTCCGATATTATCGGCGGAAACGGTAATGCAGGCGGCCAGCGAAGTTAAGATACAGAGAAAGATTGCAAGTCAATATGCGCGGAAATATCTGAGCCTTGCGGTTATCGGAGAGGTAACTGATCTTACTCCGCAAAGTGTGCGTCTGATCAGCATTAAAGCGGCGCCGGAAGGCAAGTTAACGGAAGCTGGCACGGCGCCGAACACTGATGCCGGTAAGACACCAAAAGAAGCTGGTGAAAATTTCGCATTGGAAGGAATCGTTTTCGGCAATAAGGAAATGCTTGATTCATATCTGACGCAATATGTCGTTAATCTGGAGAATTCCCCTGTTTTCAGCAAGGTGTCCGTACAGAAAAAGGATATTGTGAAATTCAACAAAAAAGAAGTAATTTACTTTACGTTGGGCGCTCGAATAGGTCAGCCGTGATGAAAAAAATTAATATTAATATAAACCGGAAAAGTGTTTTGTATGCATTAATTTGCGGTGGAATTATACTTATCGTTATTCTGACGGGTATATTGCCCCTGTATCTGAAGAGCGTCAGTTTGACCAAGGAAAACGATAAATTGGCGTATCGGATTAAAGAGCAAAGGGCATTGAAGCCTGTTTACGCCGCTTTAATCGACGAAATGAAGGAAAAGAAATCGTTTGTTTTACCCCTTCCCGAGAAAACGGCTTTGCCGCGTTCGGAATCAGGAAGGTTCCAGAATGATTTCCGGAGTCTGGCGAAAAAGTCGGGATTGACTGTAGTTTCATTTGCATCGGATATTAACTCATCGGCGTCTTCGACATCTTTAATGCACAATGCAGTTTTAAAAGGGGAATTGTCTAATTTCCGAAGGATGCTGACAGGGTTGGGAACTGTTTCCTATCTGGATAAAATTGAAGAGATTAGTATTAAACAGGGGACCGGGTCCATGGAATTTAAGATCAAACTTTGGATAACGGTTAAGTAGCCGGTAAAAGGTATTTATGGCCAGATTACAAAAAAGAGAAATTATTATTTTGGCGATTGCGGCCTTATTTGTTTTATATGCGGGTTACGTATACCTGATCGGCGATCGTCATCCGGTAAAAAAAGCTAAAACGGGCACCGAATCTGTTAAAGTTGAAACATTTGTAGGCGGACTAGCCGATGATCTGAGCAAAAACAAAATATCGGATTTTGATAAATATATTATTAAAAGAGCCGAGGCTGATTGGAGTAAAAGCCCATTTTTGAAGAGAGATTTATATAGAGCATGGCAGTCAAAGGACGGCGATGTCGGTATCTCCCTTAAAATGATCTATTCCGGTTACGTAGATTCGGGAAAAAATAAAATGGCGGTTATTAACGGCATTGAATACAGAATTGGTGAAGAATTGAAGGAAGAGGGGTATGTGTTAAAACATATCACACCCTTTAAAGTTATAATTTTTGATAAACGAACGGGAAGTAATTTTGAAATTCCCATACAGGAATAAAATTTGCATCTTGGAGGTTTTTGATTTGAAATACTCTAAAGGCAATAAGAAAATCATGGTGTCAGTTTATTATTTCTTGGCGCTGATTTTTTTATTCGGTTGCGCTGATGGAATAAAAAATGAGAAAAAGGATGCCTTCTTTGATAAATGGACTACTCTTGCTGAAAATTCTCAAGGTCATTCTCCTTCCGCCAAGGCTAAAGAAATCAACACAGCGGCAATATTGAGCAAAAAACCGACAGCTTCTTCTATTTTCGGAGAGGAATCCGGCACGAGGAAATTGCCCACCTCGCCTATTAATCTGACGATGCGTCAGGCGGATCTGAAAGCCGTATTGAGGGCGATGGCCAAATCGGTGGGTGTAAATATTTTAGTCAAAAACGAGCTGAAGGGCGATATCAGCGTCGATTTTCGGGGTGTTGCCTGGGACAAAGCCTTCACCGGATTGTTGCGCACGTACGGTCTATCCTATATTTGGGAAGACAGTATCATCAGAGTAATGACGATTGACGATGTGGAACAGGAATTAAAACGAAAAGTGCAAATACGTGACATTCAATGGGTTGAACCGCTTTTAGAACCGGTTGTCGTAAATATCGATTACGCGGATACCAAAAAAATGGCTGAAACGCTTCAGGATTTTCTGACGAAGGACAAAGAAGGAAAACCGCGCGGCTCTGTTAAAATTGATGAACACAGCAATTCTCTCGTCATTTCCGCTATGCGTGACGATCTGATCAAAATACTGCCGATTATAGAAAAACTGGATAAACCGACGCCTCAGATTTTAATCAAAGCCAATATCGTGGAAACGACAAAAGGCGTAGCCCGTGATCTGGGAATTATGTGGGGAGGATACAATAAGAGGAATAATTTCTCCGGCAATGATGATCTTATTGTAACCGGAGGCAGCGTTTCCCCTACGACCGGTTTGGGAGGCAAGGGGTTAGGTATTAATTTCCCGGCCGACACATCCGGAGCTTCGGTTGTCACGCCAATGAGCTCTCTGGGACTGTTGTTCGGGAAAATCGACGGTAATTTCCTGGAAGTGCAACTCCAGGCCCTGCAGGAAGATAATAAGTTGAATATTTTATCCAGCCCTTCCATAACCACTTTGGATAATCAGAAAGCGTTTACGGAAAACGGCGAAAGAGTTCCTTATGTCACCACCGAAACAAGCGGCGGGACAGTTACTCAAACCACCAAATTTGAAGATGTTGTATTGCGCATGGAAATTACACCGCATGTGATTGACGGAAAAAATCTGAAAATGTCGATTTTAGTCAAGAAAGATGAAGTGGATACCACCAGAAAATCATCTGCCGGCGATCCTTACATCATTAAAAAGCAAACACAAACGGAGTTGATTGTTCAAGACGGCGAAACAATTGTTATCTCCGGATTAACTAAACAAACTAAACTAATCGGCGAAAGCGGTGTGCCGTGGTTAAAGGACATTCCTTATCTGGGTTGGGCTTTTAAATCCCATAGTAAAAGCGATAATATGGAAGAAGTTCTTATATTCATTACTCCTCATATATTGCAGGTCAGCAGTAACCGGAATTAATCTCCGGTGGAGAAAAATTCCAGAGGAATGTTAATGAGAAAATAAAAAAAAAGAACCGGAATCATACCAAGAAACAAAACGGAGTTGGGTTTTAAGAAGCAATCGATGAAAAGAAGCAAGATGGCGTTTAAAAATGAATTATTACAATATTCTCAATTTTAAAAAGGAGCCATTTTCCAACTCACCGGAACCGGAATTTCTTTTTCAATTACCCATTTACAGCGATTGTCTGCAAAAGCTGGAACTGGCTATTCGCCTGCGACGCGGCATTAATGTGGTCATCGGGGATATCGGAACAGGTAAAACAACCCTTTGCCGGAAGCTTATTCAGAACATATCCTCAAATACAGCGGATTCCACGGAAATAGAAACCTGCCTTTTGCTTGATCCCGCTTTTAACAATACCGTCGAATTTCTCCGAGCCGTTGCTTTGATGCTGGGCATTAAAGATTTAAATGATGATCTTGAAAGTGAATGGCATTTAAAGGAAAGAATCAAAAATTGTTTATTTGACAAGGGTGTGGATGAGAAAAGAATCGTTGTTCTGATTATTGACGAGGGTCAGAAAATTCCGGAGAGTTGTCTGGAAATATTGCGTGAATTCCTTAATTACGAAACCAATAAGTTTAAACTGCTGCAGATAATCATTTTTGCCCAGAAAGAGTTCCAGGCGATTCTTGAGAAAAAAGCCAATCTTTTTGACCGTGTTAATCTTCTCTATCATCTTAAACCTTTAAATTTCAGACAGACAAAAGCGATGATAAATTATCGTCTGGACGTTGCCAGAAATTTTGAAAATCTTTCCTCTGTTTTCAGCTTTTGGGGATTTCTTGCTGTTTACCTGGCTACCGGGGGCTATCCGCGAAAAATAGTCTTTCTTTGCCATCAGGTTATTTTAAAAATGATCATTCGCGAAAAAAAGAAAGCGGGATGGTTTCTGGTCAGAAATTGTATCGGTGAAATGGCATCGCCCTCATTCAGAAAATTAA
>JAJFTS010000156.1 GCA_021372815.1 Deltaproteobacteria bacterium
GCCGGAGCCTCACGCGTTCTTTCCGATATGCGCTATCCCGAGCAGGCTCTGGGAGCCTGGGTGGCGGCAATCCGCGAAACGTTTGAGGAAGTAGGAATCCTGCTGGCGCAAAAGAAAGACGGTTCGCCTGTAGCGGTCAGGACGGAAGAAGACCGCCGGCGTTATTGCGATTACCGCAAAGCGCTTATCAAAGGGAAAATGCGTTTTTCCGAAATGCTTGCCGCGGAGGAGCTTTTTCTGCCGCTCGACCGGCTGCATTATTTTTCTCACTGGATTACACCGGAACCTTTTCCTCAACGTTATGATGTCCGTTTTTTTGTGACGGAGGCGCCGTCCGATCAGACGGTGATTCATGACGGCGTCGAACTGACCGATCATATCTGGATTCGGCCCGTGGAGGCGATCAGGCAGTATGAGCAGGGCAGGCTGGATATGATTTTGCCCCAGATCATGACTCTCGAGGATATTAAACATTTCAAAACGGCGGCGGAGGTTATCGACGCGGCCCAAAAACGCCATGTCCCCGCCACGCTGACCAAAATCAAACGAATCGACGGCAAAGATGTCGAAGTCATGCCGGACGGGTCGGGCTTTGAAAGCCGTCCGCCCGTTTATTGTGAGACTCAAATTTCAAAAACGACGTGCATTGAAATTTGTAAGTCGAACAATCCCGCAAAGCGGAGGGTATAATACCCGCAGCTTGCTGCGGAATTTTTCCCAAAGCTTGCTTTGGGGTCCAGACCCGTGATTCCTGGCCCGACAAGGAAGATGGATAATCTCCGGCATTGTGTTGGATTTTTAAACTTTTAAAAGCTTTTTTCATTACGCATTGCATCCGAATGTAATGATAAATGAAAAAAGTGTAAAAGTATCGGAATACTTTACAGATCGGGCATTCGTAGTAACTAAACGTATTGTTTACATAATTTCCGGAAAGCCCTCTTTTTTTCATATTTTAGTTGTCGCAGTTTTTTACAACTATCGATCATCCTGATTTCCGTCAAATGAATAATTTTTGAAAAATCGTGCAGTTAGCAAATTGGCAAAAAAAATGCATAATTTCTTTTGGTATTTCTGTTTGCTGCTGTTCGCGGTTAACGAGTTTATTCCGGTTAAATCTCACAGTTGTATTCCGACTTTAAGTATACCGTTTTTGATGAAACAGGGGACGGTCAGTTTAATTGGCGTCATAGCTAAAAAAAGAACCGTTCACGTCCATTCATAGAACTGTCTGATATTTTTTATTAGTACAAGGGGGGTAAATATGAAAAGAAAGTTAATGATAATTTTTTCGTTTTGTTTGCTTTGTTTTTTATTCGTTTTTTCAACGAATTGTTTTGCCGATCGGTGGTTGGACAGTGTCATATCTTTTGACAGACCTGAGGGGTCTTCGAGTGAAGGCGGACCTGCAAGCAATGCGTTAGGCGCTAATAACAGCACGTATGTATCAATCGATATCCCGGAAACACTCATTCTCGCCTTTACTGATAACGAAGTAATTGATGGAACCGGCAATGATCTTTATATCTATGAGGTTGATAATGGGGATTCGTGGATTGATGTTTGGGCGAGTGCCGACAATATCAGCTATACTAATTTGGGTCAGATCAAGATAAATTATGGATTTGATTTGAGCGCTTACGGTCTTACAACCGTACAATACCTGAAATTCGTCGGAGTAGACAATGGGGGAGGTTCTGCCGGATTCGATCTTGATGCGGTGGAAGCCCTTCATTCAAGAGATATCGGGACAGGATTGCCCGAACCGGCTTCCCTGCTTCTTCTTGGGTTTGGTCTAATGGGATTAGCCGGAGCAAGGAGGAAAATCAAGAAATAACGAAATACGGAAACGTTTGAATAACAGAAAGGCAGGGTCGGTTGGCTCTGCCTTTTTATTTTTCATGTTGTTGACGGTTCATGGTACAAACTGTGAAACATCTCTTTGCGGGAACAACAGAATACTCATAATCCCGCAACGCTTCGTTTCGGAGACAATCCGACTTGCGTTTCAATCTTCGTTTCGAATCTCCGGGACCGGCTTTCAGCTTGTCTCGTTCAATTTCCCCCTTGACAAATTCAATTTTAGTTGTATAATACAACTATGTTAATACAACTAAAAGAAAACTCCGCGGAATTGATGGAAGTAATAGGCGGACTTGCGCAGGTTATGCGGTGCTGCTGCCGGGACGAGGCTTTTTGTGAAGGCGTTACCTTTCATCAGTTTATGATTCTCGATGCCGTGGCTAAAAAGAAGGAGCTGCATATGGCCGATCTGCACAAGCTTCTTGCCGTTGAGAAAAGCACAACCACGCGCCTAGTGAATCCTCTGATTAAAAAAGGACTTATACAGCGCGAAAAGGCGGTTCATGATTCCCGGGCGGTAAAGTTGACGTTAACTGGGGAAGGCAGGGAAACGCATAGAAAAGTCCTGATATGCCTGACAGATTTTTTCCAAAGGGTGCTGGGCAATTTACCGGCTAAACAAAGAACCGATGTTTTGGAATCGGTCAAAATGTTCATCACGGCTATAAAAAAATCCGCGAATGGATGCGATTGTTGTTAATGTGGAAAAACAATCTGGATGCTACGTACGATGGTCGAAATGGAATGAGCGATCTTTCAATAATTAAATTTCTCCCTTTACTAAAGGGAGATTAAGAGGGATTTTATGATGTTTTTCATTTCGAGGAACATACAAATGAGATATCTTTTTCAAAAAGCAAGACGTCTCATTACACTCGAGATGACAAAAATCTCCCCTAACCCCTCTTTAGAAAAGAGGGGAATTATCGGTGACTTTTCTTAGGATGTTACGATGACGGACAAATTTGAACTTCCTGTAATTCAGATACAGACAGATAGCTGTTGCGGCAATGCGGCAACTGAACCGGATAAATTTATTCCGGATTTGGATCAATCGTTTGTCAGCGGTTTTGTCGATACACCGGCAGGCAGACTGCCGCAGGTAGCTTCAGCGCTTGTTTGGCAGGATCACCGGGGAACAATCAGGGCGCGCCTTGGTGCGGCCAGAATGGAATATAAAATTAACCCCGGCCTTTACGCGCTGGGCACGCCGGACGAGAACTCGCCTGTTTTTGTTTCCGCCAACTATAAGATGAGTTTCGACCGTCTGCGGTCATCCCTGAAGGAACGCTCCGGATGGATTCTGGTACTGGACACAAAAGGAATCAATGTCTGGTGTGCTGCGGGCAAAGGGACTTTCGGTACGGATGAACTTGTCAGAAGAATAGAAATAAGCGGCCTGAAAAAAGTTGTCAGCCACCGGAAATTAATTCTTCCCCAATTAGGTGCGCCGGGAGTTGCCGCGTACAAGGTAAAACAAAGATCCGGCTTTATGGTTCAGTACGGACCGGTACGCGCGGAAGATTTACCTGCTTATCTTGATGCCGGTTTGAAAGCGACCGCGCAAATGCGGATAATGACTTTTCCTTTGAAGGAAAGAGCCGTGCTGATTCCCATTGATTTTGTAGAAGTGATAAAACCTTTTTTGATTCTTGCGCCGGTATTGTTTATTCTCGGCGGCATCGGAGGCCCGTCAGTGTTTTGGACAAACGCGGGAAGTTACGGTTTGTTTGCCGTTGCAGCGCTGTTTTGCGCCGTCATCGGAGGCGCTGTCCTTAACCCGCTGCTGCTGCCATATCTTCCGGGAAGAGCGTTTTCCATCAAAGGTTTTTCGATAGGCATTGTTATCGCCTTGATCCTCCTTTACCTGCGGAATATCAATTTGCAGGCATGGCCGGGAAGAATCGAGGCGCTGGCCTGGCTGCTTATTATTCCCGCTGTCTCAGGCTATCTGGCAATGAATTTTACGGGTGCGTCTACCTATACTTCTTTATCGGGAGTAAAAAGGGAAATGCGCTGGGCGCTGCCGCTGGAGATTGCCTGCGGAACCGTGGGCATTTTTTTGTGGCTGGGTGCTTTGATATTTGCTTAGGAGATGAAGAAATGAAAAACCCGGTTTATTTGAAAAATGTTGTCACGCTGCAACTGGACGAAAACAAGTGCACCGGCTGCGGAATGTGTCTGGATGTCTGTCCGCACGAAGTATTCAGGATGAATGGAAAACATGTCATGATACAAAACCGCGATGCGTGCATGGAATGCGGCGCGTGTTCCCAAAATTGTCCCGTCAATGCCGTTTCGGTGCAATCAGGTGTCGGCTGCGCCGCTGCCGTGATTAACTCTATGCTGGGACGCAACAACGGGGAATGTTGCTGCGGACCTGTCGATACGGCCGGTAAAGAAACCGGCGATAAAGGGTGCTGCTGCTGACCGGCTGATTTAATTCCTAATGGTCACGCCGTTTACGCAAACAAAATTGTTTAAATCCTGCCTGGTATATGATACCTACAGCAACGAAAAATTCAAAGCCGCATGCATAAGAGCGGAGAGAATAAAAATGGCAAATGAAATCATTCATGCCGAAGTTATTTCTCTTCCTGACGCCGCGGAGCGCAGGGAAATGGTCAAGAGTCAGTTATCCCTCTTTCCGTCTCTGGCCTGGGAATTTATTGATGCCGTCGACGGCAGAAAGCTCGCATCCGATCCGATCGAATATAATCGCAGGCGCGCTGAAAGATTAATGGGATGGACGTTAAGTGACGGAGAGATCGGCTGTTTCCTGTCTCACCGCCGGGCGTGGCAAAAATGTCTTTCAAAAAATAAAATTGTTCTGGTTCTGGAAGACGATTTTCTTATTAAACCGAATCTTCCAGCCGCTATCGATTTTGCTGCCGAGAATATTTCAGCCTGGGATATGCTCAGACTTCAGGCTATTCATGAGCATGGCAATAAAATGATTATCAGGCAGAGCGGCGACTTTGACATTGTTCAAAACAAGCAGGATCCTTTTGGAAGTACGGCCTACCTGATTAAACCTGAATCCGCGAATATTTTACTCAAGCATTCCAGACGCTTTTATGAACCGGTCGACAATTACCTGGAGAATTACGAAATGCACGGATTAAGAATGTGCGCTGTTAAGCCTTACCCCATAGAACTCGTCAATTTTGATTCCACTATTAATGATAGAGTGCCAAGAGCATCTGTAAGAGGTTTCCGTCAATATAAAAGATCGTTTTTCAGAATAATCAATCGCCTTGTCACGGGGCAGAGGAAGCCTTAGGAGCCGGAACACATAACGATTGATGATCATCATTTCATTTAATACTTGAGTAATTTAATACGATATCTTTCTTCAGGTAAATGGCTTTTGGTATGGAAAAAAGGCGTGTTGCCTTTTTTTATAATGTTTAAAAGAAAATTTTCCAGTTTATTGTCGTATTCCAGCTGCGCTAAATCGTTTACAATCGGTTCTTTGAGCATCTGCATGTATAATTCATCATGGTTGTCCAGCTCTTTAATTGCTTCTATAACTTCGTCAAATCCGTTGAAACTGCGAACATTCACGAATGCCTTCTGATTAAACATTCTTAAAACTTCAGGATCTCCGAAATAAATTGGAATTGAATTCGTCATAAAAGGGTGCATAATTTTTTCCGTGATGTAGCCGTTGGCAAAGGTATTTTCAAAAGCAATTGTAAATTTGTAATGTTTTATAAAATCAAGTTTGCTTTGAGTCCAGTTTCCGTTGCGCGGTTCTATGGCGCCTTTCATATTGTTTAAAACTTTCCCGGGACAATCAACCCTTTTGTAATTTGCTAATTTTTGGCAGAAGTCGTTTCTCAGCAGGGTTCCCTCACCTTCATCTTCGTTTGAATAAATAAAATTGCAGAACTTTCTTTGAGTAAGAGAGGCCTCTGTTTTTTTTCTTAATTCCATACAATAATTGATATGCGAATAGGCAGGTTCATATCTTAAATATCTTTCTTCAAAAGTCATATAGTCGAAACCGATTGCATAATCGCAGTCGTTAAAATTCGGCGAAACATTCTCTCCCGTATAAAATATTTTTACGCAGTTATGATGAACTTTATAGTTATTGCCGAAACATGAATAAAATAAGAAATCCGGTTTTGAGCAGTATTCAATGTTGTAATGTCTGCTGAGAATTTCTCTGATCTTCAACTGCATCGGCCAATCGGTGAATTCCGGATCAATAAAAGAAATTTTAATAGCAGCTTTTTTCATATATCCGCTTGTCGGAGCTTAACCTGAAGTGTTTATAAAGACAGGTCAAACTATAGGTACTCGGCAATTGTCTGTCAATAAGAAAAAGAATAGACTGGTGAGAGACCGGCTTAAGTTCTTGCGGTTACGTCTATCGGATTTTTTGCCGGCATCACGAACGGCAACTATCAGCGCAATTCTTTTTTTATGCCGCTGATATAATCGGAAACTATTTTTAACAGGTTTCGCTTATTTTTGTTTTCGTCGATCAGACGCACGACAGCGCTGCCGATGACGACGCCGTCGGCAAAATGTCCGATTTCCCTGGCCTGCCGGGGCTGGGATATGCCGAAGCCGACTGCTATCGGTAAATCGGTTATGTTGCGGATTTTTGCCACTTCACTTTTTATGTTTTCAATTTTCGGAGCGGCCGTACCGGTTATGCCGGTAATGGAAATGTAATAGAGAAATCCCGTGGCGTTGGCTGCAATCTTTTTTAATCTTTCCTTGCCGGTTGTCGGGGCGATAAGCGAAATGAAATCGATGCCCATCTTGTCCGTATAATTTCTAAGTTCTGCCGCTTCTTCACAGGGCAGGTCAACCACCAGAACGCCATCCACTCCGGCCGCGCGCGCGGCGAGCGCGAATTTCTTTACGCCGTAAGCAAAAACAGGATTGAAATAGCCGAAAAGCACGATAGGAATTTCGGAGACTTTACGCACTTCAGAGACCATCTTAAGCACGCCCTCCAGAGTTGCCCCCGCTTTCAGGGCGCGCTGAGAAGCTTCCTGAATAACCGGTCCGTCGGCCGTCGGATCGGAAAAAGGGACGCCGATTTCCACAATATCCGTGCCGGCTTTTTCCAAAGCAAAGATTAATTGTTTTGTAACGTTCAGCGACGGATCGCCCGCTGTTAAATAAACTATCAGCGCTTTTTCTTTTTTAGCGCGCAAAGCTGCAAATTTTTCTTCTATGCGATTCATATCAGACCTCGTTTTCTTAAAAGAATTGTCATGCCGGACTTGATCCGGCATCCAGGAAAAACTGGATTTACCCTAAAGGGCACTTCGCCGGCCTGTGCCGGAATGACGATTAAATTGTTTCAATAATCGTCTGGGCATCCTTATCGCCGCGTCCCGAAAGACAGACAACGATGATTTTGTTCTTAGCCATTTTCGGCGCCAGCTTCATCGCGTGAGCGACGGCGTGCGCGCTCTCCAGGGCGGGAATAATGCCTTCCTGCAAGGATAAGAAAGAAAAAGCCCTGACGGCTTCCTTATCCGTTGCCGTGACATACGTAACTTTCTTTGCCGCGTGAAAATAGGCATGTTCGGGACCGACGCCCGGATAATCCAGACCCGCGGCAATCGAATACGCGTCGCGCACCTGACCGTGTGCGTCCTGCAGGAGATAGGTTTTGTTTCCATGCAGAACCCCGACCTTGCCGCCGTTGATACTGGCCGAATGCTCGGAGGTTTGCAGACCGTGGCCTGCCGCTTCCACGCCGTACATTGCGACATTCTTTTCATTGCGGAAAGGATAAAAAGTTCCCATGGCATTGCTGCCTCCGCCCACACAGGCAATCAGCACATCAGGATTTCTCCCTTCCCGTTTCATGATCTGTCTTTTTGTTTCCCGTCCGATGACCGATTGGAAATCGCGCACCATCCGCGGATAGGGATGCGGTCCGGCGGTGGTGCCGATAACGTAAAAGGTATCGCGAACGGAAGATACCCAGTAGCGCATGGCCTCGTTCATCGCGTCCTTGAGCGTGGCGGTTCCGCTTTTTACAGGAACCACTTCGGCTCCCAGTATTTTCATCCGGAAAACATTAGGAGCCTGACGGCGGATGTCTTCTTCCCCCATAAAAATTTTGCATTCCATGCCGAAGAGCGCCGCAACGGTCGCCGTGGCCACGCCGTGTTGACCGGCCCCGGTTTCCGCGATAACTTTTTTCTTGCCCATCCGGCGAGCCAACAGCGCCTGTCCCAGGGTATTGTTTATTTTATGCGAGCCGGTATGATTCAGATCTTCGCGTTTGAGATAAATTTTGGCGCCATGCAAAGCGTCAGAAAGACGACCGGCATAATAAAGAGGCGTAGGACGTCCGGAATATTCCCGTTGATACTCTTTAAATTCTTTTTGAAAGTTTTTATCTTTGCGTGCAGCTGCATACACTTTTTCCAATTCGATTAAAGCGGGCATCAGTGTTTCGGCTGCGTAGCGTCCGCCGAAAATGCCGAAATGTCCGTTTTTGTCAGGCAGTGTTTGATTCATAGTTCCCTCTTCTTAAAGATTAATTGTGCTTCCGGTGCGATATCCGCCGTCCGGATAACACTAAATATTTTTTCCAATTTTTTATGATCCTTTTTCCCCGGCGATGCTTCCACGCCGCTGTTGATGTCCAGCGCCGCCGGAGCGACTATTGTCATCGCTTCTGCGACGTTATCCGCGTTGAGTCCGCCCGAAAGAATCAGCGGCTTCTTGTTGCTGAAGCGGCGGGATAATTTCCAGTTAACCGTTTTGCCGGTGCCTCCATAGAGTCCGGTATGACGGCTGTCCACCAGGATGGCCGCAACATCGTAGCTGTAGGCGCGGTTTACATCATCTTCATTTTTCAATTCGACGGCTTTAATAATCATTGACAAAGGAAATTGACGGCAATATTCGGGTGGTTCATCTCCGTGCAGTTGAATCATATCCAGTCCGCAGTGTTCCAATATTCTTTTTATTTTTTCCGGTTTTTCATTGACAAAAACGCCGACCTTTACCGATTGATCAGGCAAAGCGCTGATTATTTTTCGTGCCTCATCCGGTTTTATGTAGCGCGGCGATGGCGGATAAAAAATAAAGCCCAGCGCCGCCGCGCCGCATTCGGCGGCAAATAGCGCATCTTTTTTGTTGGTAATGCCGCAGATTTTTACTTCAATCATTTTAGTTCTCCCCTTTAAATTCATGCAGTTTCCTGCCGATATCCGGCGAGATGACAAGATGTTCGCCGATTAAAAAGGCATTGATGCCGGACCGGGTCAGCAATTCAATATCTTTTCTATTTCGGATGCCGCTTTCCGCCACGACGATCTTATTTTCCGGAATTTTCGTCCTGAGCCTGCGGCTGGTTTCGATGTCGGTAACGAAGGTGTCCAGATCACGGTTATTGATGCCGATAATTTCTGCTCCGGCTGCAAGCGCCAGATCCAGTTCTTCCAGTGTGTGAACCTCCACCAGAGCGCTCAAGCCAAGCTCATTGGATATTGAAATAAATTCCGCAAGCTTTTGTCCCAAAACATGTACGATAAGCAATATCGCGTCAGCGCCGATGGCCCGTGTTTCGTAAATCTGAACAGGGTCAATAATGAAATCTTTGCGCAGCAGCGGCAGGTTCACTTTTTTTCTGATGTCGATCAAATAATTTTTGTGCCCCGCAAAATATGTTTCGTCGGTGAGCACCGAAATAGCGGCCGCACCGTTTTGTTCATAAATGCGGGCAATGCGGACCGGATCGAAATCCGCAACAAGCCTGCCGCGCGAAGGCGAAGCACACTTTACTTCGGCGATAATGTTGCAGACGTCGGAAGTGATGGCCTGTCGAAAATCACGACATGGCCCCAACCCGGCAATCGTTTCCCGCAGTTGTGCCAGTGTAAAATCTTTCTTTAACTGCGCCACCTCTTCTTTTTTTGTGTCAATAATCTTGTCGAGAATCATATGCAATTATTTTTCCGTTCCCATTGTTCCCTCCTTTTGTAAAGGAGGGATAGGGAGGATTTAGTGAGTCCCAAATTTCAGAAGTGTAAGGAACTGAAATTTGTTGGACGAACTATCCCCGGCGCCTAGCGCCGCGGGATAATTCGATTTACGCTTCAAACATCGCTTAGCTCGTTTTCAGCTTGTCTCCTTAAAATCCCCCTCAATCCCCCTTTAGAAAAGGGGGACTTTATTAAATGAACTTATTTTCAGCTGTTGCTCAGTTCAATCAATGCCTGTAATTTTTTCACGGCGGCGCTGCTGTCGATGCAGTCGGTCGCAACCCTTAAACCTTCTTTGATATCTTGCGCCTTTTCACCGGCGACAATCGCCAGGGCCGCGTTAATTAACACGACATTGCGGCAGGGCCCGGTTTTCCCCGCCAGAACATCTCTGATAATCTGAGCGTTGACGGAAGGATCGCCGCCGCGAATGGATTCCAGAGAATCGGTTCTTCCGAAGTAATCCACCGGATTGATGTTGTATGTCCGGACAATTCCATCCTTGAGTTCGGCGACACGGGTTTCACCGGTGATGGTCACTTCGTCGAGGCCGTCCAGGCCGTGAACGACAAACGCTCTTTTTGTTCCCATGTTTTTTAAGACGTCGGCAAACATTTCCGTGAGTTTCGTATCATAAACGCCGAGAAGCTGCGCGGTCGCTCCGGCCGGGTTGGTCAACGGCCCCAGCATATTGAAAATCGTGCGGATGCCGATTTCCCGCCGCGGGCCGATGGCGTATTTCATCGCGCCGTGCAATTTGGGCGCAAAAAGAAAACCGATGCCGATCTGCTGAACACATTCTTCCACAATTTCCTGATCAGCGCTGATGTTGACACCGAGTGCCTCCAGAACATCGGCGCTTCCGCATCCGCTGGAAACGGCGCGGTTGCCATGTTTGGCGACGGTGAGTCCTGCTGCCGCCGCCACAAAAGCGGCCGTAGTCGATATATTGAAAGTGTTAAGTTTGTCGCCGCCGGTTCCGCAAGTGTCCACAATGGTCGAAGAGCAGGCATTGACCCGTGTGGCTTTTTGGCGCATGATGCGCGCCGCGCCGGTAACTTCCTCCACCGTTTCGCCTTTTATTCTCAACGCCGTAATCAAAGCGGCTATTTGCGCCGGTGTGGCCATTCCGTCCATGATTTCTTCCATGGCGGCCATCATTTCCGCTTCCGGCAGATCGTTTTTTTTGACGACTTTATCAATCGCTTCTTTGATCATGATCAATGCTCCTTGGTTTTTGTATATTTCAGAAAGTTTCTAATAATGCGTTTTCCCTGCGGCGTGAGTACCGATTCCGGATGGAACTGAATGCCTTCCACCGGGTAATCTCTGTGGCGCAATCCCATGATTTCGCCTTCATCCGTTTGTGCGCTGATTTCCAGGAAGGCGGGCAGGGTGACCCGATCGACGATGAGTGAGTGGTAACGACCGGCGGGAAAGGGATTGGGCAGTCCGGCAAAAATGGTTTTACCGTCATGATTTACAGGAGATATTTTCCCGTGCATGATTCTTTCGGCGCGGACAACTTCGGCGCCGAAGGCGTAACCGATGGACTGATGTCCCAGACAGATGCCCATGATGGGGACATCTTTATAAAATTCCCGAATTACATCAACCGTTATTCCCGCCTCACGGGGCGAACAGGGACCGGGCGATAAAAAGACCGCCTTGGGCTGAAGACGTTTTATTTCTTCCGTCGTTATTTTGTCGTTACGATACGTTTCCACCTTCTCGCCCATCTGCTCCAGATACTGGACGATGTTGAAGGTAAAGGAATCGTAATTATCAATCATCAAAATCATTTTTTTCTCCTAAGTATTTATTTCAAAGCCGCCGGCCGCCAGACGCACGGCCTGCAACATGCCGCGGGATTTATTGAGGGATTCCTGATGCTCCGATTCGGGGACGGAGTCGTAAACAATACCCGCTCCGGCCTGAACATAAATCCTGCCGTTTTTTAAAACCATGGTCCGGATGGTGATGCAAAAATCCATATTGCCGCTGAAGCTGAAATAGCCTATTGCGCCGCCGTAAGGCCCTCTTATGACTTTCTCCAGTTCGTTGATGATTTCCATCGCCCGGACCTTGGGAGCGCCGGTGAGGGTGCCTGCAGGAAAAGTTGCCGCCAGAACGTCAAACGCATCTTTTCCTTTGGCCAGATGCCCGCGTACGTTGGAAACCAGATGCATGACATGCGAATATTTCTCCACCACCATGTATTGATTTACCTGAACACTGCCGGTCTGCGCCACGCGACCCAAATCGTTGCGTCCCAGATCAACCAGCATCACGTGTTCCGCCTTCTCTTTTTCATCGGAGAGCAACTCATCGGATAATGCGCGGTCTTCCTGTTCGGTTTTCCCCCTTGGTCTTGTTCCGGCAATCGGACGCAATTCCATGGTATCTTCTTCCTTGCGCACCATGACTTCCGGCGACGAGCCGATCAGCGTCAGATCATTCATCTTCAGAAAGAAAAGATAAGGCGAAGGGTTGATGAAACGCAGAGCGCGGTACAAATCAATGGCGTTGCAGAAACAGTCGGTTTCGAAGCGCTGGGAAAGCACCACCTGAATAATGTCTCCGGCAACAATGTATTCCTTGGCTTTTTCAATGGCCGCCCTGTATTCTTCCGGCATCATATTGGATTTAAAATTCACGTCCCTTTGGCTGGCGGCTGTTGTTTTGCGAGAGGCTTCTGCCGCGATTGTTTCGATCATCGCTTCGATCTTCCGGCACGAAGCGGCATAACTTTCTTCGAGCGAATCCGCATCTTCCGTATAGGCGCAAGCAACGACCTTGATGGTATGTCGCACGTTATCAAAAATCATCATGGAATCACTGATAACAAAAACGGCTTCGTCGAGATTCAGATCGTCCGGCGGGCTGGGCGGGAGTTTTTCAAAGTAGCGCACCATTTCATAACCTAAGTATCCTACTGCACCGCCGTAGAAACGCGGCAATCCGGAAAGCGCAACCGGCTTATAACGATGGAGCAAATCACGTAAGAAGTTCAGGGGATTGCCCTTGTGCTCGCGGGTTGAAGCTCTGCCGTTTTCTTCGATAATAACTTTATCTTCGCGAACCCGGAAAACAACACCGGCGTCCGTTCCCAGAAAAGAATAACGCCCCCATTTCTCGCCGCCCTCAACGCTTTCCAGAAGATAGACATACTCCCTGTTCTGAAGTTTTGTTAAAACGGAAACAGGCGTTTCCACATCGGCCAGTATTTCCCGGTAGACAGGAATCAGATTTCCTTTTTTGGCCAGCTTTTCAAATTCTGTAAAACTTGGTTGATACATAAAATCTCCTTTTCCTTATAACAACGAAGGCCGTGAATTTTTATTCACGGCCTTCGCAAGTGCTAAAAACAAAAAAGCCGTGAAGTTCCCGAAGGATCTCCACGGCTTGAATTTCAATTAAAAAAGATCAGCGGCGGACAATCCTCCCTGTGAGGTTCCACCACCAGTTATTAAGCGTTAATGTTTTAAAAGTTGTTTTCATAAATTACTTTCCATTTTCAATTCTCAACTCATATAACAGCAAGAAAATGGCTTGTCAACAAGATTTTAATGAGACTCGCCAAGACCGAGTCCCGACCAATCGGGACGAAGGTCGAGGCGTTAGTCGAATTATCCCCGAAGCG
>JAJFTS010000165.1 GCA_021372815.1 Deltaproteobacteria bacterium
GAAACCGGTTTTAAAAGCCGTCGGAGAGAGGAGGACAACAGCCGATCCGATAAGCGTAATCAGCGTTACGTAACTGAGATATCCGGAGACAAGGGTGTTGGCGGTAATTCCTGTTTTTTCCGAAGGAGCGACTTTCTCACGGAAGAGAAGCGCCTGGAACCCGCCATCCTGAAGAATGGCGAAGATGGCAGCGATGGCCTGTATGTAAAGATAAACCGCCAGAGAGGAGGGTCCAAGCTTCCGGGCCAGAAGGACCAGAAGAAAAAACATCACCGCCGCTCCGTAGATAACGGCGCCCCACTGGCTGCCAATGATTCTGATGAGTGCCAGTCTGGAATGATGCATTCGGACATTTCCTTTTTAAAATGTGCAGGCAGAACCGGCTCCGGAGCAGGGGTGTCGCAGGGGATGCCGGTACGGACTTTACATTGCAAAAGATTTATGGAAAAACTATCTTACGGAATTGAGCAATATCAAAAATAAATAAGATTGTCATGAAAAAAGAAAGTGTTATTTGCTGCAATGATACTGATTTCTCCAACCGGCAACGCCGCTGCGCTGAACAAGGGTCAAAAGCTTTTTGTTGCCGGCGCAAAAAAACGCCGATTGCAGAAAAGTTATTCAGAGCGGGTTGACGTCGATCGTTGATTCTGATTTTAATTTTCTTGACACACGGGAGTCTTCCTCCCTATAATAAAGCCGTAAACAATCATCACAAATCAAATCATCTTCACGCGGGAAATTGCTTCAGGCAGGGTTAATTTATCCTTAAATTGTCCGGACAAGACTGTATCAGATTTTTCGGTACTGGAAGATGAAAACTAAAATCCGCCGGCCAAAAGAAGAGAAAAATCCTAAACACGGCGAAAGTGTATGGGCGCGGGAAGTTTTCAGCAACGGCCAGCAGTCTCTCCAAAGCATTATCGGCTCCTCTCCCATTCCCGCGTTTATCATCGGCAAGGACCATTTGATTATCTACTGGAACAAGGCCCTCGAAGAACTCAGCGGCATCAAGGCCAAAGAAGTGGCGGGCACCGGACAGCAGTGGCGCGCGTTTTATAAGACGGCGAGACCGTGCATGGCCGATCTGCTGGTGGATAAATATCAGAAAAATATTTCTCGGTGGTATGCCGGTAAATTTATCAAGTCGAAACTGATTAAAGGCGCTTATGAAGCGACCGATTTTTTCCCGGAACTGGGAAAGCGGGGGCGGTGGCTGCGTTTTACCGCCGCCGTCATCCGCAATTCCAAAGGCACCGTCATCGGAGCCGTGGAAACGCTGGAGGATATCACGCAGGCCAAGAGAGCGGAAGAAGCCCTGCTCAAAGCTCATGAAGAACTGGAAATCAAGGTTAAAGAACGCACGCACAGGCTGGCCAAAACCAATAAAGCCCTGAAAGATACGACGGATCATTTGTCCCTTATTCTGGAATTTCTGCCCATTGTCTCCTATACGTGCAACACGGATGAAGATCCGAAATTTATATTTGTCAGCAACCGCGTCAGGGAAATCACCGGCTACCCGCCGTCGCAATTTACCGGGAATTCTTTTTTCTGGATTGAACATATTCATCCAGAAGACCGGGAAAATATTCTCAGGAAATTGAGATTGGCCGTTAAAAAAAGAACGCAGCAATTCGAGTATCGTTTCCAGATCGCCGACGGTTCCTACCGCTGGATTGCGGATCATCGCCGCCTGATTAAACCCGGCAAGCGGGCCCGCAGTTACATGGTCGGCGCGTGGCAGGATATCACGGAAGACAAAAGGCTCCGTCAGGAGGGGGAATTCCGCCTGCAGCAGATGATTCAATCCCACAAATTGAAAGCCCTGGGTGAAGTGGTCGCGGGAGTCGCTCACGAAATCAACAATCCGGTTAGTTTCATCGCCAACAACATTACCCTGCTGGAGGAAATGTGGAATGCGGTGGAACCGATTCTGGCCAGCGACGGAGCGTCTCATCCGGACTGGAGCGACAAAGGCATCGGTTACGTGGAAGTCTGCACGAACATGAAGGAAATTATCGATGAATTTAAAACGGCGTCGCAGCGCATCAAACGCGTCATCGCGGGATTGAAGGAATTCGCCCGCACCGATGAAACCGTGGAAAAGAAACCGGTGAAAATCGAGGAAGTCATTCAGGGCGTAATGATTATTGTGGGCGCTCAGGTGCGCAAGACGGTGTCCCGCATGGATATTTACATCGACAGTAATCTGCCGCCCATTCAGGGACATTTTCAGAAAATCGAACAGGTCATCGCCAATCTCCTGATTAACGCGCATCAGGCCATTACGCCGGAAAGAAAAGGAAAAATAATCATCACCGCCCGCAGCATTGAAAGACTCAACGCCATTTTGATTGAAATCGAAGACAACGGCATCGGCATGAGAAAAGAAGTTTTGGATCATGTCTTTCAGCCTTTCTTTACCACCCGCCGGGATCGGGAAGGAACGGGGCTGGGGCTTTCCATTTCTTACGGCCTGATTAAAGAACATCACGGGTTAATCGGGGTTCTTTCCCGCCCCAACCTCGGCACCCGGTTTACTATTTACCTGCCGCTGGATGCCCGGACGCCGATCAATATCCGTCCGGCCATCCTGTGCTGCGACAGCGACGCCGCCTGGCTCAACGAAATCAAGATGAGCTTTGTCGATATTATCGATTGGCAATGCTCACCCGAAGATACCTGCGAAGATATCGTGGCTTATCTGGAGCAGCATCCCGAGGTGGATATTTTTATCTCGGAAATAAATCTGCCGTCCATGAACGGATGGGAATTATCCGGGAAAATAAAAGAACGATTTCCGCTGCTGCCCGTCATCCTTTATTCCGCAAACCAGACGGCGGGCAAAGCGGAAGGAAGAGCGGCCGGCAAGCCGGATTACATGCTCAATAAACCATTCAGCATGACGCAGTTACAGAATATCATTCGTGAGGTGGGAAGACAGAGACTATGAGAATCCTGATTGTTGACGATGAAGAAGTCGCTCTGAATTCGATCAAACGTCTTTTAAAATGGCGGGGTATCCGGAATGTGGATACCTGCAACAATGGACGGGATGCTATTGCCAAAATCAGGGAAACCGATTTTGATATCGTCCTGCTGGATCTGCTGATGCCGGAAATAGACGGTCTGCAGGTTCTGGAGTCGGCCAAACCCTTTCGTCCTCATACGGAATTCATCATTCTTACGGCCATCGATGATATTCCCACCACGGTGAAGGCCATTCGGCTGGGCGCTTACGATTATCTGGTCAAACCGGTGGACAACGATCTGCTCTTTCTGGCCATTAAGAGAGCTTATGAACACAGGGGGCTGCTGATCGGTTTGTCGGCAACTGCGGGATATGAAAAAAATAAAAGGCCGCAGGCTTTTGCGGAGATTATCACCCGGTGCCCGCGGATGTGTTCGCTTTTGTCTTACGCGCAGGTCATGGCCGCCGGCGGCAATCCGATCATGATCACCGGAGAATCGGGCACCGGCAAGGAACTGGTTGCCAGGGGCATTCATCGGGCGGGACCGATGCCGCAGGGACCTTTTGTTGCCGTCAATGTCAGCGCTATTCCGGCCAGTATGTTTGAAAGCCAGTTTTTCGGCCACACCAAAGGCGCCTTCACCGGCGCGGATATGCCCTACCGCGGATATTTTGAGCAGGCGGACGGGGGAACGTTGTTTCTGGACGAAATAGGGGAACTGCCGATCGGATTGCAGGCCAAGCTATTGCGCGTGCTGGAAGAAAAATCTTTCTATCCGCTCGGTGCTTCAAAACCGGTGTGGGTTGATGTCCGGGTGATCTCCGCATCCAACAGGGATATCGAACAAGCCTGTCAGTCAGGCGGCTTCAGGCTGGATCTGCTCTACCGTCTGAAATCCGTTCATATCCATCTGCCGCCGCTCAGCGACAGAGCCGGAGACATCCCGCTGCTCGCGCTCCATTTCCTGCGCAAGTCGTGCGATAGTCATAAGAAAGAAATCATCGGTTTCAGTCCCGAAGCGATGGAATTGTTAAACGGCAGAAATTATCCCGGCAATGTCCGTGAATTGTCGCAGATGATCGACAACGCGGTCCTGCTGGCTGATTCCAATATGATTTTGCCGGCTCATCTGGGAATGATATCGACCGCTCAATCTCCCCTGGCCCGCCGGTTATGCACATTAAAGGAAAATGATGAATCGCATCTGGTTTATGTTTTAAAAAATGTCAATGGCGACCGCAGCAGGGCTGCGCAGATTCTCGGAATAACCGTCAGGCAGCTGCAGAGAAAAATCGCCGCGATGAAAAAAAATCCTCAGTGGGAACCGGTTCTGGGCGACATTTAAGTCGCCGGCGATGACATAAATGTCGTCACCGGTAAGTTGTTGTATTTTAATGTAACCGCCGTCTTTTTACGCCGGAAAAAATCTTCCTGATATTTTTCCGGCGTCGTTTATTTCGTTTTCCTTCTTTTCTAATTTAAAAAATTTCTGACCATCCCGCAAAAAGCGATAAAACTTTTTATTTCCTGATTGCGTCACTTCCGCGAAGGCGGGAGTTCATAACCATTTAACAACACTGGATTCCCGCCTGCGCGGGAATGACAGACGAGATGGCAACTTGGATTTTATCCCGATCCGGGTGATGAATGAAAATAAAAAATAATTTTATGGCACAGCCGTTGCTCTGACGATTTGGTAAAGGAAGAGGCATCGATGAAAGCTTTTATCGCCAAGCTTGTGGACTTGACTCAAAAAAACTCGGAAGAGATCGCCAAACAATGGGCGAAGGATGTCAAAACAAATGCGAAGACCGGTAGTTATCATAAGGCGCCGGAGGAAAAGATTATTCGTCAGGCCAGGGATTTCTACAATAATTTTCAAATGATGTTTTTTAACGAGTCTCCCTATGAACAGGCCAAAGAAATTTTCGAGAAGTACGCGGAGGAAAGATACAAAGAAGGAATGCCGCTTCACGAAGCGTTGTACGCGCTGATTCTGATGAGAAGACACATGTGGTTATACGCGGAATTTCAGTCGCTGTTTAATGTCGATGTGGAGCACCGGCAGGCGGTGGAGAGCTTAAGCCGGACAATTCTCATGTTCGATTACATTATGTACGTTGTGACACGGAAATTCTGGAAAATGATGAAGCTCTAGGGGGTGTCAAAAGTATCGGGTAGGAGGCACAGGTTAACTCAAGCATAAAATATGCAAAGCAGTTTAGGAAGAGGGGGATGAAGAATGCAAGCTTATGCCGCGAAACTCATTGACCTGATCGAGACAAAGGCCGCCAACATTGCCGGGCAATGGGCCGATGACGTTATGAAACACAACCGAACGCCTTCGTATCACTCCCTGCCGAGAAACATGGTCATCGAACAAGGCACCGAATTCTACAAACTTTTCCGTCGCATGTCCCTGGCTGAAAATCCTTATGAGGAGGCCAAAACATTTTCCTGGAAATACGCGGAAAAGTTCTACCGGGAGAATATCCCTTTGCAGGAAACGATTTACGCGCTCATGCTGCTCAGAAGACACCTCTGGCTTTACGCTGAATTTCAGGGCACTTTTTTTACCGCGCTGGAAAAACAGCAGGCGGTGGAAAGTCTGAACAGAACCATCCTGATGTTCGATTATGTATCCTACCAGGTTATCGAAAAATACGAAGAGCTGATTCGCCGGGATGTTGATAAAAATCTTCTTGCCGTGGAGACCCTGACGAAAAAAGGCTGTGTCGGCGCGGAACATAAGACCTGCCGATTCGTACTCATGACCATTCTGGTCATGGGCGCTCTTGTTTTGACATATTACTGCCACGCGATTTTGCAGACCGGCGTGGTCTTTACCCATCTGTTTTACATTCCTGTTGTTCTGGCGTCGGTTTTCTGGGGACGCAAGGGCATCTGGATTGCTGTTATTCTCGGCCTGGCGCTGCTGTTCAGTCATGGCGCTTTCTTAAAGGGAATTCCGTTTACGGAAGATATTATCCGCGCCGTCATGTTTGTCGCGGTCGGCGGTGTGATGGGGTGGCTGATGGAAGACGTCATCAAAGTGAGAGAGCTTTTTCACGGTTTTAAGTCATAAATTATACATAAAGAGGAGATTAACGTGGAAAGTGAACAAATCAATCAGGGAAAAGTTTTATCCGTCCGCAGCAGCGTTGTTGATGTGCACTTCTCCAAGGCGCCTTCGATTCGCAACGTTCTGACAGCCGGAGAAAAGAATGATGTTATTATCGAAGTTTTTACCCAGCTCGACAATAACACGGTCCGGGGTGTCGCCTTGACTCCCACACAGGGACTGGCCCGGGGCTCCAGAGTTGTTGACACGGGCAAACCGTTTGAAGTTCCCGTGGGCAAGGAACTTCTGGGAAGAGTCTTCAACGTTTTCGGCAAGACGATTGACAAGAAAGGCGGAGCTGAGGCCGGGGAGGTGCGTTCCATTCACCGTGAACCGATTCCCTTGCGCGATCAATCCACCGTTTCGGAGATTTTTGAAACGGGCATCAAGGCCATAGATGTTCTGGCGCCGCTGGAGCGCGGCGGGAAAGCCGGACTTTTCGGCGGAGCGGGCGTCGGCAAGACAGTGCTCATTACGGAAATGATTCACAACACGGTGAGCGCGCATGAAGGCATGAGCATTTTCTGCGGCATCGGCGAACGCTGCCGCGAAGGAGAAGAGCTCTACCGGGAAATGGAAGAAAGCGGCGTGCTGGGCAATACCGTGATGGTCTTCGGTCAGATGAACGAACCGCCGGGCGCGCGTTTCCGCGTGGGACACTCGGCGCTGACCATGGCGGAATATTTCCGCGATGATGCCAAGCAGGATGTGCTTTTGATGATCGACAACATCTTCCGTTTCATTCAGGCCGGCATGGAGGTCTCGGGGCTTCTGGGACAGCTGCCTTCGCGTCTCGGTTATCAACCGACGCTGGCGACGGAACTGGCTGAACTGGAAGAGCGCATCTGCAACACCAAGACCGGCGCCATCACGTCCATTCAGGCGGTTTATGTCCCGGCGGATGATTTCACCGATCCTTCCGCCGTGCACACCTTCGGTCACCTTTCCGCGACTATCGCTCTTTCCCGAAAACGCGCCAGTGAGGGGCTGTATCCGGCTATCGACCTGCTCCAGTCCGGCTCCAAGATGCTGATGCCCAACATTGCCGGCGAACGTCATTACAAGATCGCTCAGGAAATACGCAAGACGCTGGCGGTTTATGAAGACCTCAAGGACATCATCGCCATGCTGGGAATTTCCGAACTCTCCCGCGAGGATCAGCGCACCGTGTTCCGCGCCCGGCGTCTGGAGAGATTCTTTACCCAGCCGTTTTTCGTGACCGAACAGTTTACGGGCACGGCGGGCAAGATGGTGTCGCGTGAAGAGACTTTAAACGGGTGCGAGCGGATACTCAACGATGAATTTGCCGAATATCCGGAACGCACGCTTTACATGATCGGTTCCATTGACGAGGCGAAAATTTCCCATGATGCTTAAAATTTTATTGCCGGCGGAAGTCATGATGACGAAAGAGGTCAAAAAGATTGTTGCCGAGGCGGAAAACGGTTCTTTCTGCCTGATGCCGAACCACATCGATTTTGTCGCTACGCTTGCCCCCGGCATCTTTACCTATGAGCCGGTGGAAGGAGGACCGGAATTGCTGGCGATGGACGTGGGTACGCTGGTGAAAAAAGGAGCGGATGTCCTGGTCTCCACCCGCAACGCCGTGCGGGCGCCCGACCTGGGCAAGCTCAAAGAAGTGGTTGTCCGGCAGTACGACGTTCTGGATGAGCGGGAAAAACTGGTCCGGTCTGCGGCCGCCAGACTGGAGGCGAGCCTGATCAGACGATTTGTAGAACTCAAATAGTAAATTACTTAACTGTCATTCCCGCGAAGGCGGGAATCCAGGAAACATTGAA
>JAJFTS010000172.1 GCA_021372815.1 Deltaproteobacteria bacterium
ATTGATTCCGAATAGTAATAGCGCCGAAAGGGCTCTTCGAGATGCGAATGTGCGCCGGAAAATTTAAGCGTCAATGGATGCAGTTTCATGTTCACATCAAATATGATAATTTACAAATATTTATCATTGGCGTTCATATGACTCTGAACGCAATCAGCACAATACCGGCTTTGAATTTTTTTAAATTATCATAATTAACTTCAAATGACAATATCCATAAAGCACAATATCATAATTTTTATGGCTTTTTTTAATGCCCTTATTCGGCGGTGATAAAGACCGGAAAAAACGAGATTATTTTTTTTCGGCGAGGAAAAATTTTTCCACGCGGCGGCGGTCTATTTTGCCGGTGGCGGTTCGGGTGATCGAAGAAACAATTTTAATGCGGCGGGGAACAGCGTAGGGCTCCAGCTTATCCAGCAAAAGTTTTTTCAAGTCGGTTTCCGTCAGATCGCAGGCGACAATAGCCGCAATGACGCTTTCCCGCCCTTTATCGGTGGGCAGCGCCAAAACAAATGCATCGGTGACCGCAGGCAATGTTTTTATTTTATTCTGCACGTCCAGTAAATCAACTCTTTTTCCGGCAACCTTGACAATACCGTCGGCTCTGCCCAGCAAAACAAAACAATTTTCTTTTTCTGCACGGGCTTCATCACCGGTCAGGCAGAAGCCGTCAGCATCGCGTTCCATTTCCGGCGAAGTGAAATCCGATTTGACGGAAAGCCTGCTGCCGGTCAGTTTCCAGGACACGTTGTCAAATACTTTCCAGCTGTCCGTTTGTTCGCTGATGTTGCGCGACGCGATACCGCCGGTTTCTGTGGAACCGTAAATTTCTGTTATTCCCCGTCCCGTTGTCTGAAAGAAATATAAAGCGTCGGATCGATCCAGAGCGCCGGAAGAAGAAAAGGCGGCCTTGAGAGAAGGCACCGACAAATTATCAACTTTCAGCACGCGGTAATGAATGGGGACACTGATCAGAACGGACGCTTTGTGTTTATTGATTGTAGAAATGATTTCCTGCGGAAAAGTGTAAATATCCGGCAGTACGCGGGCTCGAGCGACAAAAGGAATCAGCACGGAAAAAAGCAGACCATAGATATGGTAAGGCGGAACCGTGACAGCAAAAAGATCCTTATCCGACAGAGAATACTTTTCCTTTAAATAAAAAGCCTCCGCCAGTAAATTGCGCGGAGATTTGGACCAGACTTTCGGCTTGCCGGTTGATCCGCCGGTAAAAAGCCGTAAAAAAGACTCGTCGGGGTCACAGATCGGGCCGGCGGTGAGATTTTCCGCCTTGGCGGAAAAAGGTGTAATGATTTCCACTCCGAAAGGCATTTCTTCCGGACGATCCGCTATGGCCAGATCGAAACCGGTGGCCTCATGCATCTCTGTCATGGCATGGGCGGAAAAAGAATAAGGTAAAATCAATTTACAGGATCCGGTCAGCGCCGCAATAACGCAGGCAGCGGTCACTGCTTTATTTGTCGTACAGAGGCAAATAATTTTCTCGCCGCCTCTCTGTGACAGCGTTTTTTTCAATCCGGCAGCTAAATCAAAAACGTCGCCGTAAGTGTATCCGGCAAAAGTAAAGTCTTTTTGACGCACCACCGGGGACGGATTCAGAATTTTCCTGTATAAACTTATAAATGAATCTTTTTTTACATCAGACATATGCAAACAGACTTCATTAATTTCTATTTTGACCTTTACCGCAAAAAAAGCAAAAAATCATCAACTATAAAAAGAGACAACAATTTTAGTTGACTTCCGGCTTGTTTTTTCATTAGTTTGTACAAGGTTATTTTAAAATTTGCCTATGCTTGACATCGACATTGACAGTTTAATACCGCACAGAGAAAAGATAAAAATGATCAGCGGAATTCTCGATATACAGGAAAACTCCGCCGTCAGCTTTGCCGTTGCCAATGCACAATGGCCTCTTTGTGACGGAGATGCCGTAAATTCGCTGGTTTTAATCGAGGCAATTGCCCAGACCGCTGCCATTGTTGAAGGGTACAAAAGAAAACAACGGGGAGAGTCGGGAGTTAAAGGATGGCTTGTCGGCATCAAGAACGCCGAATTTAATGTGGAAAAAATACCGGTGGAGACAAATTTAACCATCATGCTTCAGAGCAAATATTCCTTTGATAATTACGGCGTGGTGGAAGGCATCGTCAAAGCCGGTGACAAAGTTCTGGCCACAGCGACGCTTCAGGCCCTGCGCCTGAACGATGATAATCAGCAACCTCTTTAAGGAGTGCGAAAAATATGAGCGATCATAAAACGGCAATAGTCACGGGAGCCAGTCGAGGCATCGGTCGCGCCACGGCATTGGAATTGGCCAGGGCCGGATACTACATCATCATTAATTTCAAATCCAACGAAGAGGCGGCGCGGGAAACCTTAACCCTTGTTCAATCAGCGGGGGGAGACGGGGAAATTTCCCAATTTGATGTCGCCGACAATGCGCAGACGAAAGATGCAGTCAAAGCGATTACCGAACGTCATAAAAACATCCAGGTGCTCATTAACAACGCCGGGATTAATGCCGACGGCCTCTTTATGCTGATGGGCGAAGAAGAATGGGACAGTGTGATCGACACCAGCCTGAAAGGATTCTACAATATCACCAAACCTGTTTTGCGCGAAATGGTCAGGAAAAAATGCGGTTCCATCGTATCCGTTTCTTCCCTTTCGGCGCTGATGCCCAATCGCGGGCAGGCAAATTACGCGGCAGCCAAAGCGGGGATCATTGCCGCTTCGCGCTCGCTGGCCGCCGAAGTCGCGCGTTTCGGCGTTCGGGTTAATGTCGTCGCTCCCGGTTTGATCGAAACCGATATGATCAAAGACGCTCCGGTTGCCGAAATAAAAAAAATAATCCCCATGGCGCGCCTGGGGAAACCGGAAGAAGTGGCCGGCGTAATTCGTTTTTTGTGTTCCGGGGACGCCTCTTATATAACCGGTCAGGTCATCGGCATTAACGGCGGAATATGTTGATGAAATCGTATCGCCATTTACCTGTTTTTATTTGTATTCTGGTCGGCTTTTTTTTTATTTTCGCTAATCTTTCTCATGCCCGGGAAAATGATCTGGAAAAATTGCGCCGGGAATCGGCCAAAATCAGAACCCTGCAAGCCGATTTCGTCCAAAAGAAATTCATGAAAATTTTGTCCAGGCCGCTCATCTCGGAAGGCTGTTTTTATTATAGCGCTCCCGATTCCTTGCGCTGGGAATACTTTAAACCCTTAAAAAGTATCGTTATTGCCCACCAAAACAAAACCAAACGCTACATGTATTCCGAAGGGAAAATGGTGGAAGATAAGATGGGCGGGGCGCAGGCCATGAAGATTGTATTAAACGAAATCGCCGGCTGGATGAGCGGTAAATTCGACCGGAATCCGGCATTCCGGGCAACGGTCAGTCAAAAGACAAATACCTTTATCACTCTGACCCCCGTCGGGGAAGGCATGTCCGGCGTGATTGAAAAAATCGAAATCACTCTTTCTCCGCAGGCAGGCGTTGTTCAAGCCGTGAAAATTTTCGAAGGTCCCGGTAATTTCACGCAGATAGATTTCAAAAATGTCAAAGTCAATACACCGATCAATCAATCCGTTTTTCAGGATGTACAATGAAGAGATTATCTCTTTTAATATTATTTTTTTTTCTTTCTTCCTGTCAGACACTGCCGGTCATTCATTCGCCTTCCTCATCCGCAGGCGAAAAATCATGGGCCTGTCCCTCTCCTTTTTTAAAGGAAAAGTATCGCCTGGTGCATGCCATAGAAGCCCGCATGGCCGGAAATCAAAGAAGTTCTGTTATCGGTATAACGCTGGCCGATCCCTCTTCCCGCTCGGTATCCTGTGCCATCATGACCGCGGAAGGCATGGTGCTTTTTGAAGCCGAATCGGTTCAGGGAACTCTCCGTGTGAACCGCGCGTTGCCTCCTTTTGATTCGGAGAGTTTTGCGAAAAATATGATTGAAGATATTGAATTGATTTTTTTCCAGCCGCCAGGCAATCTCCGGAGCAAAGGATATCTTGCCGACGGATCAGCCGCCTGCCGGTATCTTGAAGAAGATGGAAAGTGGATTGACGTAACAGAAAATCAATCAGATGGTATACAAACAAAGCGCTACTCTTCCTCGGGAGCTCTGGAAAGAATAATTAGTTTTAACAAGAGAACAAAAAATATCTATCAGCGCATTGAATTGCAGGCAGATGAAACGTTTGATTACTCGCTGTTGCTGAACCTTATCGAAGCTCAGCCGGTAAAAACAAAAATGTTCAAAAGAAAATAATACCAGCTTTACAGGAAGAACAATTCCCGTAAATTTCCGAAACAGGAATTAAAACAAGCACAACAATCCAGAGAAATTAAATATGAGAAATCCTGTAAAAGGACAAAACATCGTCATCATCGGTTCCGGCATCGGCGGACTAAGCACGGGTATTATTTTATCCCTCTTGAATTTTCACGTCACGGTTGTGGAAAAAAATCCTCTCCCCGGCGGGCTAATGCGTTCCTATCGTCGTTCGGGATTTGATTGTCCCGTCGGCGTTCATTATGTCGGCGCTCTGGGACATAACGAACCTCTGGGTAAAATGTTTCAGGTTCTGGGCATCCCGGTTGATGAACTTTTCACCCCCCTGGGACAGGAAGGAATTATTGATCGCTACATTTTTGATGATTTGACTTTCGACCTGCCCACAGAGATTGACGAACTGGAGAATAACTTAATCAAAACGTTCCCGAAAGACACGGCGGCTTTGTCCACCGTCATGAAAAACCTGCGGGATATTTCCCGGCGCATGAGGGAAACTCCTTTTTTGCTTTACCCGAACGATCCGTTTCAGAATATGGATTATTATCAGCCCATGGGAGAATTATTGGAAAGCCTGCACGCCTCAGCAGGACTTCGGGCTGTACTGGCCGTACCCTGCCAGCTAATCGGTGTTCCGTTGAACGATTGTCCGATCCTTTTTCATCATATGGTTTTGGCCGGTTATTTATTTTCTTCCTGGAAACTCAAAGAAAACGGCGGCAAAATGACGGACGTTTTTGTGCGCCGTTTTCGGGAACTGGGCGGAGTCCTTATCCTCGATGACGGCGTTAAAAAAATATCGTTTGCCGATGGCCGGGTGACCGGTGTGCTTCTGGAATCCGAAACGGAGCTGTCCGCCGATGCCGTTGTTGCCGCTATCCATCCGAAGGTATTGCTCAACTTGCTGGAGGAGGATGTTATCCGCGATACTCATCGCCGGCGCATACAGGGGCTTATAGAAACGGAAGGAGTCATCGCCGTCAATGCAGTTGTGAATGCTGCGGCGCACCCGGCAGTCAGTCATAATATCTACCGGCTCCACAGAGACGAAGACGGCATTATAAAAGACGGTTGTTTTTACCAGTTGCGCGAAAGTAATGCCCCGGATTCCAATTTACTGTCCATTATCACGAAATCGCTTTACAGCGACTGGCGCCGATGGGAAAATACAAAATCAGGCAGTCGGGGAAAAGATTATGAAGAAAAGAAGCTGGGCATTGCCGCTACTCTGCTGAAAAAGGCTGAGGAAATTTTCGGCAGTCTGCATGATGCTCAAATACTTGATGTTTATACTCCGCTCACCCTCAGGGACTATGTCAATGCTCCCGAAGGGGCCTGCTACGGAGCAATACGCTCATCGGGTCAATTACTCAAAATCGCTTCTTTAAATAATCTTCCCGTTCCCGGCCTCTGCTTCGCGGGGCAAAACGCCATCGCGCCGGGCGTTATGGGCTGCCTGGTCGGTTCCTTCGATGCGGCCAGACGAATTGTCGGCGCGGAGAGATTTGCCAAGGAAATAATAAGAGTTTGAGGCTTTAATCCCACTTAATGAGCCTTAATTTTTCGACACGTAGTGATCGGAAAATCTTAGAGCGAATTATCCCGCCACCTTTAGGTGGCTGGGACGTCCCACATGGCTTTGCATGTGGGATAATTCCACTAATGCTTCGAACTTCACTACGCTCGTTCTCAGCAAGTGTCATTAAATTGGGGTCTCATTAAATACGTTGAAAAGCAATGTAATATTTGCTAAAAGCAACGAAATCCTTTCAGGAAGTTACATCATTTAAAATGACTCGTCAGGAAATTGAACGCGAAGTTAAAGATGTTTTTCAGCGGGAATTCGAAATCGAAAATCCGGATATGGATGCGGATTTGCGCGAAACTTACGAATTCGACAGCATTGACGCCATCGAACTTTTACTGGCCATCGAAACTTTTCTGGGAACGGAAATAACCCAGGAAGAAAAAAAACAGGCCATCCATATCCGCACCATAACTCAGATTTGCGACTATATCGAAAAGATCGCGAAAAAACGAAACCTTTTTTCACCGGCATAAAATAATTATGGAACGCAGAGTTGTCATTACAGGTTCTTCGGCTATCACGCCTATTGGTCACGGAAAAGATCAGATCGTCAAAAGTCTGCAAAACGGCATTTCCGGCATTAAAACTTTGCGTGAAGAAGAGTTCCTCAGCCGATATATCCATTCCAAGGTTTATGGAACGGTAGATTATCCTGTTGAGTACGATTTTAAAAGAAATCACCGCAAAACCATGGGGCCGGTCGCCTATTATGCCTGCCAGGTGGCCAAAGAAGTTCTGGAACAGTCGGGTCTGACCGAAGAATTCATCACCTCGGGAAGACTGGGTGTTGCTTTCGGTTCCATCCACGGCTCGCCCACAGTACAGAGAAACATCTACCGCATCTTTTTCGGAGCCGATGATAAAATAGCGGTTAAGGAAATCGGCGCAGTGGATTACCTGAAATCCATGGTGCATACGACCGCTGTGAATATCACCAAAATGTTCGGCATCACCGGCCGGGTCATATCCTCGGGAACCGCCTGCACGACAAGTTCCCAGTCGATTGGTTACGGCTACGAATCCGTCAAATTCGGCATGCAGGACGCCATGCTCTGCGGCGGCGCCGATGAATACGATACCACCACGGTGGCTGTTTTCGATAATCTGCTGGCCTGCTCTACGGCATTCAACGCCGAACCGAACAAAACGCCCCGTCCTTTTGATAAGGATCGCGACGGACTTGTCGTAGGAGAGGGGGCGGGCGCGGTCATGCTGGAAGAATACGAATTTGCCAAAAAAAGAGGCGCGAATATTTTGGGAGAAGTCATCGGCTTTGCCTGCAACAACAATGGGGGTGATATGATTTTACCCAACCTGACAGGCATTACCAACACGCTCAAACTCGGCTTGGAAAATGCCCGCATTAATCCGCAGGGAGTTGACCTGATCAGCGCGCATGCCACTGCCACCAAGATGGGCGATATCATCGAGGCCCAGGCCATTAACGCCGTTTTTGGCAGCACACCTCATGTCATTGGGTTAAAAAGTTATACCGGTCATACCATGGCCGCCTGCGGCGCGATTGAAACCATCATGGCTCTCTATATGATGCAGGACGATTTTATCGCCCCGACGTTGAATCTGGAAGAAGTGGACGAACGCTGCGCCATGATCAGGCACGTGCAAAAAGTATTGCAACAGCCGGTTAAAACGGCAGCCATTCAAAACTTCGCTTTCGGCGGCGTAAACACCATCCTGATTATAAGAAAATTTTCCTGAGCTGAAAATGTCTCCTGTCCGTTTTTTTCATTTTATGTCCGATTTTTTTATAACGCTGATTTTGTGGTGTTATTTTCTTTTCGGCTATCTGTTTATCTTATTTTTTTTGTATATACCCGTTCACGTGTTTGCGAAAAACCGTGCCACGACGCTGCAAAATTTAAATCACGTCCATTTAAAAGTTTTTTTCGCATTGACGCAATGGCTCATTCCGCGAACAAAATTCAACATTTCCGAAAATATCCGTGAAATCCAATCATCCGTGATTGTGTGCAATCATTTATCCTATCTCGATCCTATTTTACTTGTATCACTATTCGGACGCCAGAGAACCATCGTTAAACACACTTTTTTCAAAGTTCCCGTCTTCGGCTGGTTTTTAAAAAATTACGGTTATATTTCCTCCGGCTCCGACGCAATGATGGGATCGTCGCTGATTACCAATCTGGAGGAGATCAAGGCACATCTGGCGGCCGGTGGAGTTTTATTCGTGTTCCCCGAAGGAACCAGAAGCCGCAACGGCAAACTCGCGCCTTTCAGCAAAGGCGTGTTTACCATCGCCCGTTACTGCAACGCGCCGCTGAAATTAATCTTTATTAAAGGCACAAATAAACTGTTCCAACCCGGCCGTTTCCTCTTTAACACCCATGACGATAATGAAATTCAATTGGAATTAATCGGTTCTCTGGAGCCGGACTATAAGAGCAATAATTTTTCTATTTCCGCCTTCGCCGATGAGGCCAGAAGAATTTTTGAAGAAAAAATTGCTAAGGACTATAACTCCTGTAATTACACATTGAAATAATGGCGGGTAACTTATATCATCTTACGTGCTTTGCTTGAACCCCGCGGCGGGGGTTCAAGGGGATGGAAAAGAAGAAGATAGGAAGTTATAAAAAGTCTCATAATTGAATTCATATTTGTCATACCGGTGGAGGATGTCAAATAAAGGCGTTTAGATACTTAGTTAATGGAATTATAGGAATAAGCAGGAGAATTATATCATGGAATTACAGGAAGCCATTTTAAAACGCAGAAGTGTCAGAAAGTTCACGGATGACATCGTGACCGATGAAGAACTCCATCAGATTTTTGAAGCCGTGCGCTGGTCGCCTTCCTGGGCCAACACCCAGACGTGGGAATTCATCGTTGTTCGAGACAAGGCCCTGATGGAAAAGATAGCCGGCACCTATTCCGAAAAAAATCCGGCCATCAAGTGTTCGCTCGCCGCCTCCGCGCTGATCATCGCCTGCGCCAAAACCGGCATCTCCGGATGTTACGGTGGGAAACAGGTGACGTCAATTCCCAACTGGGAATTTTTCGATCTGGGAATAGCCGTGCAGACGCTTTGTCTGAAAGCACACGAGCTCGGCCTGGGAACCGTAGTTGTCGGTTTTATGAATCATGAAGCCTGTGAAAAAATTCTGGCAGTGTCCAAAGGCCATAAAGTTTATGCTGTCATTCCG
>JAJFTS010000179.1 GCA_021372815.1 Deltaproteobacteria bacterium
ACCACAACGACAGAAGGATATATTTTGCACGGCGGATGAAACGGTAAGATCCGTAAAATCAGGCGATTGAAGTTGACCTTTACATACAGGTGAATGCGGAATCCAGAGGAAAAACAAATTATTCCGGAGGCAAACGAACTAAAAAATATCAGGGATGTCCTGAAACGATAAATAACAGGGAATAGGAATTATCATCAAATCTTTGATCTTAAAATTACAGCTCAACAGCCCTATTCCAAGCTTTGATAAAATAATAATTAAGCCTTCTACCTAAATAACTTTTTAGGTCACGCTGGAATGCTTTGCTAACGCGAGTAACCTGGCGTTTTCTTGCAGCACCCCCTCCTACATGCAGGGAGGGAGAATTACCAAATTCTCCCTCCCTCGCCCCCCCTCTGACTTGAAATATCAGAGTACTCCAACGGAATTTCAAACAGGAAGACCGGAAGCGTTATCCCTGTTTTTAGAAAGCATCCCTGCCCCTATCCAACAAAGAGATTATATATTTCTCACCCTTTTTCCAGTCCTGGATTTTCTTGACATACAGGAACGGACTTCTTATACTGCTTCATACAACAAAGGATTATCGAAAAAGGAGGTCACATGCTCAAACTTTTCAATGGAGAGATTCCGGAAATAGATAAACTTGTTGTGCTAATTCAGAAAAAGATCAACAGCCCCCGGTATACCCTGGAAGACATAAAAGACATGATTTACGATCATATTTCCAAGCATAAGGACCTCCATGATCAGACTGATTACGATAAAGCGGAATGCACGGCATTCAATGCCGTCAATAATTTGATAAACGATCTGGAAGTGAATTTAACCAACTACAAGAGAATTAAAGACTACTTATCATCCTGTCATTCTTTCAATGGTTTCAATCGTCTGATTTTCGATTTCCAGATGTTCCTGACTAAAAGGGAACTGCTGCATCTGATCGATCATGGAACGATTATATTCGGAACTGATAAAACCAGAGATTGGAAACCGATCAAAGAAATAGTCCTTACCCTTTTAAAACAGGACAAAGCAGAGAAATTTACCGACGCCTACCAACGGTACAAGTCAACTCAAAAAAAGAAATCGGAAAAGTAATCCGCGATTTATCCATTCCCTGAAAAGCTGCGGCGCCGTCTTCCTTCCACCGGTGCAGGAATAGATTTTGTTTTTTTCTTTTGGAAATCCACAAAACATTTATATTAATGAATGCACAACCTTTCAAAACAAAATTCATGCTTTAAGTTCTCATTGACATAAAAAACGACACTTCCTATAATTCAACCATTCAAATTAATCCCCGGTCAATTGAGGAGGAAAAGCTATGAATAAGAGATTCCGGTTTGAGTATATAGCGGCAATATTTCTGATGGTATCGTTATCCGGCATCACGCATGCAGCCCAGTCGACTGTAGGCGCAAGAGCGGTTAATACAAATCCGGCTCAGTCGACCAGCGTAACCACAAAACCTTTGCAGCAGCCCGTTACTAATCAGGCGACTTCGATGAAGCCTTGCGCTAATTATTGTGAGAAAGGGATGATGGTTCAGCAGCAGCTGGCTCCGGGCGGCTGCAAACAGACTTCAAGCTATTCCTGTTTCCCGTACACATGCAACTATCAAGGTACCCTCTGCCACACCTCCTGCTCTGGTAACGTGCAATGCGCGACACCGAATGCCTACTGCAATATGGCAACCAAGCAATGCGTGGCCGGCAATAACTGCCCTTCAAAGTGCGAAGGCGACAATACGGTGGGGTACATTCCGACATCCATGATGCCGAATTCCTCGACGTGTAAAAAAGACAAAACCACGAGCTGCTTCCCCTACAGCTGCGACCCGCAATCCGGCTCCTGCAGGAATAATTGCACGTCCGACCAGCAATGCGCTGCCGGAGCAATGTGCTCGGAGACAAAGAGCTGTGTCCCCGCGTATAACCACTGCGACAAGAACAATCCGAATTATCTAATCCTTGTCGATCGCAGCAAAGTCGCGTGCGATCCTTATTTATGCCGCGGCAATGCCTGCTTGACCAATTGCGATAAGGCCGCGGATTGCATTGAAGGTTTCGTCTGTGACACGGGGTATAGTCGCACGTGTGTTCCGAAATAAAAACCGTTGAAGGCATGATGTCTGCTTTAGTTTAAGAACTTTATCAATCATGCAAGCTTTCCAAAAGCAGGATCGGAAACGGTCCTGCTTTTTTTATGAATTATTATAATGGTTTTTCCCTTTTCATTCAGCCTCAAATAGAATACGATTCCAATGAATTTCGGGAAAACCAGCCGGACATATTCATTGTTCTGTATGGCAAATGGAACAGGAGACATTAATGTTTGAACAGCTTGAAAAAATAAACACCGCGCCAAAACCTTTCGAATTTTATACAGCGGCTGACCTCTGGACGGATGAATATACATCTGAGCAGATGCTTAAATTTCATCTGGATGCAGGGATAGATGCTTCTTCCCGCAATATGGCTTTTATCGACCGGTCCGTAGATTGGATAGCTTCACATTTCGACATCGGAACTAAAAAGAAGATTGCCGACTTTGGCTGCGGCCCGGGATTATATGCCGCGAGACTGGCTCGAAGGCATGCAGTGGTAACCGGTATAGATTTCTCGAAAAGATCAATCCAATACGCACAAGAAATTGCAAACAGGGAGAAACTGCCCATTAATTATGTAAACCGGAACTATCTGGATTTTAAAACTGATGATCGTTTTCATCTCATCATAATGATCATGTGCGATTTTTGTGCACTCAGCCCCGTTCAGAGGAAAAAGATTCTTTCCAGGTTTCATACTCTTCTGGAACCCTCTGGTTCTGTTCTCCTCGACGTTTATTCTCTTATATCCTTTAACGAAAAAGAAGAAAAAGCGCTTTATGAAGTCAATCTCCTCAATGGTTTTTGGTCTCCCCATAAATATTATGGCTTTCTGAATACGTTCAAGTATGAGAAGGAAAAAGTGATTCTCGATAAGTACACGATCATTGAAGCGGAACGATCACGTACAATCTATAATTGGTTTCAATGTTTCAGCCCTGAATCTTTAGAGAAGGAGTTTAAAGACAGCGGCTTTGTCATTGAAAGTTATTATTCGGATGTTGCAGGGACTTCCTTCTCATCACAAAGCAGAGAATTTGCAGTCATTGCAAAGAAACTGTAGCGAAGACAGAACAATATAATTCACCGGAGCGCTGACACTCCCAGCGAATCCCTTTTCGCATCATTCAACCGGTAACCTTGAGTTTCAATAACTGAAAAATACCCTAGAGTAACGGGTAAAATACTCTTTTAAAACAACTATTCATTATTGAATGTTTGCAGGCGCAGTTCACGATTTTGTTTGAGCAGGAGTTAAATTTTATCTCGTTTCCTGTTATCCTTATTTCAAAAAATTAAATTTATGCTATCATTATACATGGTAGCAGACCAGACTTTGTTTCCGAAGGGTCCGTGATATGGTTGAAAACGGGCGGGCGAAATTCGAACCCGGTTATTTAAGGTTGCGGAAAAGCGGGGAACTGGAGAAAAGGACACAAAAGCTTTTCCATGTTCTTCGTTCCTGCGAGCTTTGTGCCCGAAAGTGCAGGGTGAACAGGCTGGATGGCGAAAAGGGTTATTGCCGCTCCGGGAAAGAGCTGATGGTTTCGTCCTGCGGCTCTCACTTCGGCGAAGAACCGGAGTTGGTGGGCACTCATGGTTCCGGAACTATATTTTTGACCAACTGTAATCTGCTGTGTATCTACTGCCAGAACTATGAAATAAGTCATCAGGGCGAAGGCGAGATTCAGACCGAAGAAAAGGTCGCCGGCCTCATGATCCAGCTTCAGAAAATCGGGTGCCATAATATAAATTTCGTAACCCCTACGCATTATACGCCTCAGTTGGTCAGGGCAATCGGTATCGCTGCCGGACAGGGGCTGCGCCTGCCGATAGTCTGGAATTGCGGCGGATATGAAAATATTGAAATCATCAGACTGCTGGATGGTATTGTTGACATCTATATGCCGGACATTAAGTATAGCAATGACACCCAGGCAAAGAAGTACTCCAACGCGCCAAACTATTTCGAAAGATCGAAAGAAGCGGTCAGAGAAATGCACAACCAGGTGGGCGATTTAAAGCTCGATGAAAGAGGCATAGCTTACCGAGGTCTTTTGGTAAGGCATCTGGTCTTACCTGATGATCTTGCGGGTTCCGATACAGTCCTCGAATTTTTAGCGGGTCTCTCCAAAAATACCTA
>JAJFTS010000212.1 GCA_021372815.1 Deltaproteobacteria bacterium
GGAGGTTATAATAAATATGTGTCGCCTGTTTTCCATAACCAGCAATGATCCACTTTCTCCGATGGTGGCTATTCGCGCCATTGATGTGATGAAAGAAGGTCACGACGGTTCAGGTGTGGGATTGTTTCTTACCGATCTCAGTGGTGAGTTTCAGAATTTTAAGGATGAGCCGATTCTTTCCGGAATTTTTTCCAATGAAGGGCTGAAGACTCTCGATCGCTTTATGATTGATCTGGATTTCATGGTCAAGTACAAATTATCCATCAAACCGGCTAAAACTCCTCCGGCGGGCACTCCTAAAAGAGATAATTATGTCATTCGTGTTTATGAATATCCTGCCGAATGGGAAGGCTTAAGCAAAGAGGAAATTAATTTTCGTCTGATGATGGTGCAGCTGCAACTGCGCCGGATGGGAGAAAAAGACGGCTCCATGCTGATTTTCAGCTTCTGGCCTGATGTGATTATGCTCAAAGAGGTCGGTGATCCGTTGGCGGTCGCGCAGTATCTGGGACTTGATCGTAAAGATCTGATGGCGCGTGTCGTTCTGAGCCAGGGACGCCAAAATACAAATTACGCCATTAACATTTACGCCTGCCATCCCTTTTTCATTCAAGGCATGGCCTCGGTGACCAACGGTGAAAACACAGCGTTTGTTCCCATCCGTGAATTTCTGACTTCCCGGAATTTTCCCGGCTACACGGGCTATCAATCCGACTCGGAAGTTTTTACGCATATTCTGCATTACATGCAAAATCAGCTGGGCATGGGTATGGAAATGTACAAACATATTATCACGCCGCTTAAAGACCGCGAACTCGACCACCATCCCAACGGTCCCTGGTTGAGAAAATTGAAGCAATCCTGCCGGCCTCTGATCATTGACGGTCCGAATTGTGTCATCGGCTGTCTGCCGGATAAATCCATGTTCATGGTGCAGGACTCAAAGAAACTTCGTCCGGGTGTTGTCGGAGGACGTCCGGGAATATTTGCTTTTTCATCGGAGATGTGCGGTCTGGATGCAGCCATCCCGGAGAGGGACATCAATCTTGATTATCAGCCGATGAAGTATGAAACGGTTTTAGTCAGCCGCGATAGGCAGGAGATAGAGAAATGGAATCAGTTGGAACCATTAGCCCATCCACATTAAGCGTTAAAGATCTGCTCTGGCAGATCATGTGGAATAAAGATAAGTGCACGTTTTGCGGTCAGTGCACGACGGTTTGTCCGGTGCGCGCCATCGAACTGGGGGTGCATCGAAAACGCGCCGTGCAGGTGCCCGTTGGTCTGGAAGAAAAACCGAGCCATCTCTTGTCTGTGTATTTCGGAATTGATCAGCGCACAGATGCCGCGCACGCCTGTGTCGGTTGCGGGATGTGCAACCTGGTTTGTCCCAACGGGGCGATCATGCCTCTGCGCAGTGATGAAATTGACAAGCTTCGCTTTCATGTCAATCAGAACGGCGAACCCCGCCGCCGGGGCGGCCGGCGCAATTCTCCGGACAGCGTTCTGGATAAAATCAAATTTATTCGTATTTCGATGCTGACCGACCCGGCGCTTGACGCGGGACGTCATGAATTTGAACTGAGAACCCTGCTGGGCAGGATTCTACCGCCGGAAGAGATGCTGAAAGTCAGCCGGGAAAACGGTTGGATGCCGCCGGTGCGCGAAATTTATCCGCTCGTCATCGGCAGCATGTCGTTCGGAGCGCTTTCGCCGAATATGTGGGAAGGTCTGCAAATGGGCGTGGCGTATCTTAACGAGGAACTGGGAATGCCCGTGCGCATCTGCACCGGTGAAGGAGGATGTCCGCCGCGGCTTCTGAGGTCCCGTTTTCTGAAATATGTCATTTTACAGATTGCCAGCGGTTACTTCGGCTGGGATGAAATTATTCACAATCTTCCTTATATGAAAGAAGATCCCTGCGCGATTGAAATAAAATACGGTCAGGGAGCCAAGCCCGGCGACGGCGGACTGCTGATGTGGTATAAGGTCAATAAACTGATTGCCGCCATTCGCGGCGTGCCGCAGGGGGTGAACCTGCCCAGCCCGCCGACTCATCAGACCAAATACTCGATTGAAGAAGCCGTCGCTAAAATGATTCAGTCCATGTACATGGCCTGGGGCTTCCGCGTTCCGGTTTATCCGAAAATATCCGCGACCAGCACAACGCTTGCGGTGCTGAATAATCTGACCAGAAATCCCTATGCCGCGGGTTTGGCTATCGACGGTGAAGACGGAGGCACGGGCGCTGCTTACAACGTTTCCATGAATCACATGGGTCACCCCATTGCCAGCAATTTGCGCGATGCCTACCTGAATCTGGTTAAACTCGGTAAGCAAAATGAGATCCCTCTTTTCCCCGGCGGCGGGGTCGGTAAAAACGGCAATCTCGCGGCGAATGCGGCAGCCCTGATTATGCTGGGCGCGAGCGGCGTGCAGACGGGAAAATATATCATGCAGGCGGCAGCCGGCTGTCTGGGATCGGAGGCCGACCGCTGCAATGTCTGCAATATCGGCGTGTGTCCCAAGGGAATCACTTCGCAGGATCCCCGCCTGGACCGCCGGCTGGATCCGGAAAAAGTCGCCCAGCGCCTGGTGGATGTCTATTTGAGTTTTGATACGGAATTGAAAAAAATTGTCGCGCCGCTGGGGCGTTCTACTTCTTTGCCTATCGGTATGTCCGACGCGCTTGGCATTGCCGATGCGGATGCGGCCCAGAGATTGAATATAAAGTACGTTTTATAAGATAGGAATCGAATAACTTGTATGACTAAGAAAGAGTCGATAAAAATTGCCGGATTTGAAAACGGGATTCGCATTGAGTCGCGTGTTGTGGAAGAGCGGATTCAGCAGGCTGTGGCGGACGGCTATCGTCAGATTGAAGTGACAGCCTATGGTCAGCATGGCATTGGCGGGCGTCTCTGGAGCGCCGGCGATGCGCAAATTAAAGTGGATGTTTTAGGATCTTCCGGCCAGCGTCTGGGGTCGATGGGCTTTGCCAATACAGTCATTGAAGTTTTCGGTCCGGCCTCCGATGATGTGGGCTGGCTCAATGCCGGTGCGCAGATTATTGTTCACGGCAATGCCACCAATGGTGTCGCCAACGCCATGGCGCAGGGCAAAATTTATATTGACGGCGATATCGGCGCCCGCGGAATGACCATGACCAAACACAATCCCCGTTTCGAACCGCCGGAACTCTGGGTTTTTGGCAAAGCAGGGGATTCGTTCGCCGAGTTCATGGCCGGCGGTATTGCTGTGATTTGCGGCGCCGGTGCGGAAAAAGAAAATGATGTTTTGGGATACCGTCCCTGCGTGGGTATGGTGGGAGGAAAGATTTTTTTCCGCGGCAGGCAAAGCTCATACAGCAAGTCCGATGCCCGATTGATCACCGAACTGCCGGATGATGAATGGTCCTGGTTGAAGAATAATGTGAAAAAATTTTTACAGGCTATTGGCAAGCAATATTTGTTTGATGACCTGGCTGCAAAACGCAAAGATTGGCGGCTTCTGGTTGCTCTGAAACCTTATGAGAAGAAAGGACGTTCTTTGCGTCCGATGCGTGTCTTTCGAAAAGAGGCCTGGGAACACGAACTGGGCAATGGCGGTCTGATCGGCGATCTCTCCGATCTCGATCGTTCGCCGATCGGTCTGGTGACCACTGGAGAGTTGCGTCGCTTTGTTCCCTTTTGGGCTAATGAAAAATATTTGCCGCCGTGCCAGGCGAATTGCCCCACAGGGATTCCCGTGCAAAAGAGATGGGAATTAATCCGCAAAGGCAAAATGGACGAGGCTGTGAATCTGGCGCTGCAATACACGCCTTTTCCCGCGACAGTTTGCGGTTATCTCTGCCCCAATCTGTGCATGCAGAATTGTTCGCGAAAAACAGTCAGTTTGCCTTCCGTGGATGTAACCGTTCTGGGTAAGGCTTCACTCCATGCGAAAGAACCCAAACCACATCCTGCCACCGGCAAGAAAATAGCCGTTATCGGCGGCGGGGCGGCCGGACTTTCCGTAGCTTGGCAGTTGTGGATGAAAGGTCACGAGCCGGTTATCTTTGAGAGCAGAAAACATCTGGGCGGCAAGATTACGGAAACCATCCCGCAGAGCCGCATTCCGGATGAAATCGTCGGACACGAGATCAAGAGGCTTACAAAAAATCTGCCGCATATTCATTTGAGCGCTGCCCTGACTAAAGAAAAATTCAGGAAGCTGAAAGACGAATTTGACTTTATCGTTATTGCCGCTGGTGCCGCCAAACCGCGCACGCTGAATGTTCCTGGAATGGAGAAAGCTGTTGCCGCTCTGGATTTTTTAAGGCAAAGTAAATTAAATTGTATTAAAGTAGGCAAGAAAGTAGTAATCATCGGTGCCGGTAATGTCGGCTGTGACGCCGCGACGGAAGCTTTTCGCCTGGGAGCCAAAAGCGTTACTTTAATTGACGTTCAGCAGCCGGCTTCTTTCGGGAAGGAAAGAAGCCATGCCGAAGCCGCCGGCGCAAAGTTTCTCTGGCCCCGTTTCACCAAAGCCGTGACCAGCAAAGGCGTGGAACTGACCGATGGAGAAATATTGCCCGCCGATACGGTTATTTTGGCTGTAGGGGATGTTCCTGAACTAAGTTTCTTAACGGAAGATATAAAGCTGAAAAACGGATTTATTGTTGTTGATGACCAGTTCCGGACAAGTGACGAGCAGATATTTGCCATCGGCGACGCCGTTAAACCGGGACTGCTTACGGAAGCAATCGGGGCGGGACGAATTGCCGCCCGGACCATCGACGGACTGCTGAGAGGAATTGGCGATACTTACGATCAACTGCCGCCGATTGACTTCAACAGAGTAAAAACGGAATACTTCGATTCGCGTATCAAGAGTTTTTTCGATCCGGTTTCCTGCGCGGCGAATTGCGCTTCCTGCGGCGCCTGCCGTGACTGCGGCATGTGCGAGACGATTTGTCCGCAAAACGCAATTTCCCGCAAAGCGCTGGAAGGAGAAAATTATGAATACACGGTCGACGAAAATCTTTGTATCGGCTGCGGTTTCTGCGCCGGCGTTTGTCCCACCGGTGTCTGGGAAATCGCGGAAAATACACCGCTGGAATCAAGGGAATAATCCCGAAAGGATTATTCCCTCCGCTATGCGGGATAATTCGACCAGCAACCTTCAGTGCACCTTAGGTTATTTGTTTCTGAAGTTTGGGTCTCATTAAAACATTAAAGAGTGAGGATGATAAAATTATGAGAAAGACGAAGCAAACCACTGCGGCAGAAAGACAATACCTGATCGAAAAGGAAAAGTTTGTTCCCGTATCGCAGTACTTCGGAGAGGATACCTTCAACCGCAAAGCCATGAAGGAAAAGCTTCCCAAGGAGACCTTTAAAAAATTATTGGAAGCGATAGACGAAGGAAAAACAATTGATGCCAAAACCGCCGATGTCGTGGCGGAGGCGATGAAGAAATGGGCGCTGGAAAAAGGCGCCACGCACTTTGCCCACTGGTTCCAGCCGATGACCGGCATCACGGCGGAAAAGCATGACGCTTTTATCGAACCCTGCGCTGATGGTCAGGTGATGGAAAAATTTTCCGGCAAACAGCTGGTTCAGGGCGAACCGGACGCTTCCAGTTTCCCGTCCGGAGGCATCCGCGCCACTTTTGAAGCGCGCGGCTACACGGCGTGGGATATGTCCTCGCCCGCTTTTATAAAAAGAAACGGAATTTCCACGACGCTTTGCATTCCGACGGCTTTTATTTCCTATACCGGACAGGCACTGGACAAAAAGACGCCTCTTTTGCGTTCGATCCGCGCTTTGAGTAAAAGCGCCGTCAATATGCTGAAAGTTCTGGGCGTCAAGAATGTCAAAAAAGTTTACTCCAATCTGGGGCCCGAGCAGGAGTATTTCCTGATCGATATGGATTATTTTTTCAAACGTCAGGATCTTGTTCTGGGCGGCCGCACTGTTATCGGCGCTCCTCCGGCCAAAGGTCAGGAACTGGAAGATCAGTATTTCGGCAGCATCAAAGAAAGAGTATCTTCCTATATGCACGATGTGGAAGAAGAGCTTTTTAAGCTGGGTATTCCGGCCAAAACCCGCCACAATGAAGTTGCACCGAGCCAGTTTGAAATAGCGCCGGTTTATGAGGAAGCCAATCTGGCCGTTGACCATAATCAAATGATTATGGATACGCTCAAATCGGTTGCTAAAAAACATCGTTTGGCGGCGCTTTTGCACGAAAAACCGTTCGCCCGCATTAACGGGTCCGGAAAACATGTTAATTGGTCGGTAACGGACGATAAAGGCAACAATCTTCTCAATCCGGGAAAAACGCCGCATGATAATATTCAGTTTTTGGTTTTTCTGGTGGCGACCGTGCGCGCCGTTTACAAGCATGCCGACATTCTGCGTGCCGCCGTTGCCTCTTACGGCAATGATCACCGGCTGGGCGCCAATGAGGCGCCGCCCGCGATTATTTCGGTATTCCTGGGCGATCAGTTAACGCAAATTCTGGAAAATATACAAAGAGGAACCGTCACCAAGGCGACCAATGCGGAAATTATTGATCTGGGCATTTCCTCGCTTCCTACGGTCAGCAAGGATAATACCGACCGTAACCGGACGTCGCCCTTTGCGTTTACCGGTAATAAATTTGAATTCCGCGCGGTAGG
>JAJFTS010000228.1 GCA_021372815.1 Deltaproteobacteria bacterium
AGTCCGGCAAGACTGTGATGTTCAAGAATATAATTATCTGGAAACGTTTTAAAGATATCCCTGTATATTGCTGCCGTCTGCTCAATAATTGACAGGAAAGGTATTGCAAGGATGACCCGTTTTATGTTTTCATTTCTTTCCGCATGTTCTAGCGCAAACTTCAACATCGCTAACGTCTTGCCGCTACCAGTCGGCGCAGTCAGTGTAAAGAGCCCCTGTATTGAATTGCCAGCAGAACTACACATCTGCCAAAGCAAATTTCTGGCTTCTAGAACGGTATTATCAGCGTCACTGCTTTTGCGAATTTTACCGATCATATATTGTTCGAGAATATTAAGAGCATCTTTAGCTTTTAGCGGCGGACCTGGTGGCCGATACTTTTTCCCAAATCCATCGCTCTCGAAATGAGCTTCCGTGTCCACAAAATCAGCATCCGTCAAACAAGAGAACAACATTCGCACATCAAGCATAGCTGCAACAGGGTTCTGAAAACCTTTCTTCGGATCTACAACAAACTTATCAGGTTTTGAGAAGGTCAGACTGTCAGCGCTTAATCTGTCGTTAAGCTGGCTAAGATCATTATCACTTAACTTTAATCCTAATGGATGTTGCTGAGCAAGTTTTACTAAGTCCATTGATCTGAGAGCATCACGACTTCCTTTTTGCAATCCTATATGATGCCCCTGAATAGCCAATGCCGCAGCAACAGCTTGATTTTTAAGGGCAAGCCAAGCACCCGATGACCAGTGATCTAAACCATTAACTTCGCCAAGTAAACGCGCTTGAAACAGATCTGCATATTTACCCAGATCGTGCATTTGACCGCAAAGATTGGCTTCTTCAGCCCACGATAACCCCTTTGAAAATTGAAAAATAAGCTCTCTAACAGATGTCAAGTGATCTTTTAGAAGATGTTTCTTATTCCCTTTGTTTTCGCTATGAGCAAAATAAATCGTCATTCTTATACCTTCCACCGTCAAGCTATGTTGCACTGTAATTCTTCGGCTGAGTGGATTATTTAGGGAATAATCCCTTAAGATTCCTCACCACGACACATTGTGGCTTCGGAATGACATTTTTTGTTATTACAACAGTCTCTCCGCCGGAATTAAGTATATTGTAATTTGCAAGCTCGTTTATATTTTTTTACCAATTGTATTATTCTACTACTCTTCCACACCCATTTTATGTCCTATGAAAAAATAATTTTTCTCTTGCGGCGCTACATAAAATCCCCCTTAATCCCCCTTTACAAAAGGGGGATTTATTCTTTGGGCGGCGCATTCGGGGAATGCGCCCTACACCCGTAATTCCTGGATTCCCGCCAAAAGCATGCGGGAATGACGAGGTGGTGTAAAAGCCCCCTTTCTCCCCCTTCAACAAAAGGAGGAAAATATTCTTTGGGTGGTGCTTTTATCGCCTTCCTTTCACTGATATGGAAGGTAATTTTAAAACGCCGATGTCTTTCAGCGGAAGAACGGTAATTTTTTCATGAACCGGATACTTTGCGGCGCCGGGATAAACAATCCACAAATGATCCGGTCTCAATGTTTCCAGCGCTGAACGCATGGATTTTGTCACAATGGGAGCTTCGCTATACTTAAATTCGACGCCATAGCGCCGTCCGCCATGAAGGAAAAACAGATCAAGCTCCGCGCCGCTGTATGTTGACCAGAAATAAATCTGCTTCGTTTCAAGGACACCCAGCGTTTGTTCCAGGGCAAAACCTTCCCATGACGCCCCGACACGCGGGTGGCCGGTCAGCGCCTGGAAATCCGGCAGACTCAATAATTGATGGAGAATCCCCGAATCACGAAAATAGATTTTGGGCGCTTTCACCTGGCGTTTGCTCAGATTTTCGTGCCAGGGCATTAACTGGCGAATCATGAAAGTCCCTGAAAGAATGTCCAGATAACCGCGCATGGTCTTGTCGGAAAATCCCAGGGCCCGCCCCAGTTCTGAAGCATTCCAGATCTGTCCATGATAGTGCGCCAGCATGGTCCAGAAACGTCTCATGGCAGCGGCAGGAATGGAAATACCGAGTTGGGGAATATCGCGCTCCAGAAAAGTCCGGATGAATCCCTCACGCCAGGATACGCTGTCCTTTTCAGAAGAGGCAAGAAAAGAACGGGGAAATCCGCCCCGAAGCCAGAGTTTCCGCTCGTCTTTGGGCTTGACTTCCGCAAGCGTAAAACCCGTTAATTCCACAAATTCAACACGCCCGGCAAGCGTTTCCGAGGCTTTCTTGATGAGTTCCGGCGACGCGCTGCCTAAAATTAAAAAACGGGTCCGGTTTTTGGGCCGGTCAACCAGCACTCTTAAAACATTGAACAGTTCCGGCATGCTCTGGATTTCATCCAGAATGACCGTACCTTTGAGTTCGATCAGGGTAAGTTCCGGATTTTGAAGCCTTGTCTGGTCAGGCCGGGATTCAAGGTCATAATAAGCCGCAGTCCGGTTTTGACCAAACATGCGCGCCAGTGTGGTCTTGCCGCACTGCCGGGGCCCAAGCAGAGCCGTCACCGGCGACCGCCGCATGGCATCAGACAGTTGTTCAATAAAGGAAGGCCGTTTAATCATCACTATTATTATACATTGAATATTCGGATTGTCAATCCGGATATTCAATGTTCCTATTTCATTATTTTCTGCATCACCGATTTACGCGCCTTTAAATACGCGCTCTTTCAATCCGTGGATGCCTCCGGTATTCACCAACGCATGATGCGATTATCGACGGACATCCAATTAATTTTCTTCCCGGATTCCCGCCAAAAGCATGAGGGAATGACGACATAAAATCCCCCCTATCCCCCTTTATAAAAGGGGGAGTTTAAAGACTGGATTCCCCGGTCAAGCCGGGGAATGACAGGCCGGTGGATGCCGGCCTGGGCTAACGGTAAATTCCACTCATCCTCCCGATCTCGTTTTTTATTTCATTGCGCAGGGATTTGGGGGAAATGACTTCCACCTGCGCACCGTATTTGAGGATTTCGCGTTTGATCTCCCGGAAGTCGGACACGGGGATGGTGAGACAGAGTCTGCCGTCTTTTTTTATAAAAGTCTTCTGCGCCGGATGCCAGGCCTGCTCGGCAATCCAGTTGGAAACATCTTTGGAAAAACACAGGCAGACTTTATTTGTTTCTTTGCCGTGGAAGATGCCGAACGTTTTTCTTATGTATTCCCGGACCTGTTCGGCGGAGAAACGGGAAGTAATCTTATCGGCGCAGGGAGTAATTTTTTGGATGCGAGACAGAACAAAATCGCGCAGTTCGTTTTTCAGGGCGCAGTGGGCAATAATATGCCACGTGCCCATATAGTGCAGAAGATGCAGCGGCAGGATGTCGCGGGTGGTAGTTTCGGAATTATGAGGCGAATGATATTCAATGCGAACCGGTTTGACAAAGAGCAGCGCTTCAAGCATGGCGTGATATATTTTCCCCGATGTTTTGGAATATTCTATATTGCGGACTGAAACCTTATCGCTCAGGTCTTTGATGGATATTTTGTCGGAATGGGACAATTTTGTCAGGAGTTGTTCCAGAAAAGACCGCAGCGATATTTTAATGGCCGCGTCCGGAACTGCCGAGGCCAGACGATACGCCAAAATGAGCGAGACCAGGGCTTCTTCTCCCAGCCAGAAACCCGGCAGTTCATATATATTATCTTCATAAGTGAATCCCCTGTTGGCCGGCACATAGATGAGCGGGGCATTCATTCTGTCGCGCATGAATTCTATGTTGCGCTGGGCTGTCTTGCGGGTGATTTCAAATTTTTCCGCCAGTGTTTTTGTGTTGGGATATTTGCCGCTTTTAATCTCGTTTTGAAACCAAAGAAATCTTTCAAGGATGCTTTTCGATGCCATGCCGCCTCCGATGCAATATCAGTCACCGCAATGAATGTTGTTTCAAATTTTGAAAAGTGTTTCTTGTGGTTGTTGATTCAATCACAAAATACACGGGTTCTCAATTATTAAGGTGTTTTTCTTTAAATCTTATTTCGGAGGATAAAACAATCCCTCTTGGGTGGGATGTGAATCGGGAAAGATTTCTCCCGCTGGTCGAATGACATTGAAAATATTGTGACACAGGCTTCACGTCGGAAATGACAGACGGGAGGAAACCTATAGAATTGATGTTATTGAGCGAAAGCTTTTTTATACCGTTTTATTTTTAAATATTTTTTTGCCGATATCACAGTTCGCTGCATTCTTTTTCCAGCTCTGCGACCTTTCTTTTGTAGTAATCACAAGTCGAATTGGCCTTAAAGGCATCGACTGTGCTTTGTACATGAGTCTGAAACTGCTTGCCCGTCTTCTCCGATACTCTCGCCTGATTCGCCTGCGGCAGATTCGGCGCCGCGCTGACCTTTGCAGAAGCAGCCTGCCAGCAGTAGATTTCCATGCTTTCCTTTCTCATCTTCAGGATTCGCTGACACTCGGCGATCTTTTTCTGTCGCTCATCCCTGGGGTCTTCGCTTTTCTGTCCGGATTTTTGCTTGGATTTCTTTGATATTCTCTCAGTCATTGTCTGCTCAGGGTCTTCTGCTGTATCAGTATTCTCCTCGATAAAGTCCTTTTCAATTTTAGCGACCTCCGAGCGGCTGAAGCTGACCATGCCCCCATACTTGTTGAAAACGATATTATCGCCATCCATTTCGTAATTGCGGACTGAAATTGTTTCTCCGTTTTTCAATATGATCCGGTAGTCGGAATACGCCGGAGCAGTGAAAAAAGCGGCTCCCCAAAAACAAATTGCAAAAACCATGAATATGATATGTCTTGCCATTCGCGATGTCTCCCATAGATATCGAAGTAAGGACAATCAAAAATATTATGCGGTAATTATTTTTGTATTCCCCATATTCCCAAGACAGGTTTTTATCATACAGCCGGCGGCTAGTCAAGACAGCCTGTACAGAAAAATGTCCGCTGTCGCTTAGTCTTACCCATCTCTCCCGGTTTCTTCGACTTAAATAAATATTTACCTGTTTTCTTCGAGGAAGACTGTCTTAAGCGATAAAGGCATGGTCGGAATCACCACGCCTCTGGATTTGATAAATCGATTATACGGAAAGAAAATAATTCCATTGAGCAAGAGCTTCTTTAAGCTTCTGCGCCACGGTTTTATCTTCAAAAAGTTTTTCAATGGCCCCGGCAGGAACAGAGTGAATTAATTGCAGTGTCTCTGATTCAATTTTTCATTTCTATTACGGTTTGTCCTGATTACTATCAGCCTCATTGAGCGCCGCTTTTACCTTATCGAGATTTTTCTGAGCTCGAACGTAATATGATGGATTCAGTTCTATCGCTTTCTCCAAAGCGGCAAGCGCCTCTTTGTATTTCTTATCTTTCATCTGCAAATAGCCAATATTGTTGTAAGCGGCCGCCTCGTTACTGCCTTTCTTAAATGCTTCCAATGCGTCTACGGAATTTCCCAGCCTGTAGAGAGACAAGCCCAGATTGTTGCATATACGGCGGTTATTGGGATTGATGTTAAAAGCTTTAAGAAAAGATTCTGCCGATTTATCGAATTGTCCGTTCAGATACCGGGAGACGCCAAGATCATTGTAAACCGCTGCAGAATCCGACTGAATCGCGAGCGCCTTCAGGTATTCCTCCTCCGCCTCAGAGTAATACTTTCCGGTGTCCAAAATTACGCCCAGCAGCGCATGCGCCTGCCAGAGTTTATCGTCAAGCTTCACAGCCTCGCCAAGATCGCTTTTGGCAAGATCCAGTTTTTTCTGAAGAAAGCGCGCCCTCCCTCGGCCGTAATAAGCGGAAGCATTGTGTGGATCTTTGGCAATAATCTGTTCAAACTCGGCAAGGGCTTCTTCCGGCAATCCCCGTCCAAGAAAAAGCATGCCTGTTTTGTAACGGGCCGTTAATCGGAGAGGATCTTTCTCCAGGCTCCTTTGGTATTCGGTGAATGCGGCAGCGTAATCACCCTGTCTGAGGTAGGCATCTCCCACACGTTCGTGAGTTTCAGCCGTTGCCTCGAAACCTGCCGGCAGAACCGGTTCTTCCGCCTTCATGGCGGAAGCCTTCCGCTGCTGCAAATCAACCATCTTTTTGTAATCGCCCGTCATCGTCTGCTGCCCCCTCCAGGAGGCACAACCGCAGAGGAGAATCAAGACCACCGTCACAAAAAGACTTCCTGTAAAAAGCTTTTTAATTTTCATTTAATCAACTTTCCTTTCTTGCGGGCGATGGATACTTTTATCAGGCTCCAATCCAGGAGCTGACAGGAGAGGAGCTTGGCGAAGGACTCCCCATATTCCGGACCATGTCTCTACCCAGGAGCAGTCTTAATTTTATCCGGGGCGGTTCAAGACTTTGCACTTCCTTGAGTTTCGCGACAACCGGTATTTGACCGGCCAGCGCTTTCGCCTCTTCAGCGTAACCCTTCTCGTAAAAAATGCAGGTTTGCTGCACATGGATTCCATCGGTTACCCTGGTCACGCGGATGCCCTTTTGTATCAAAGAGTCTCTCATGTTTCTCGCTGAGAAATCTACCCCGTTGCCGTTTTGCACCTCAACGCATACATCCGCGGCAAGTTCCCGATTCGACGGTTTTTGCGGCGCCTGGGCAGACATCATGTTCTTATCGCGGACATTATTTTCCGCACGCTCCTGCAAAAACCTGGAAACCCTGGCAATAAAAGTTTTTGTTTCTTCTCCCGCGGTTGCGGCCATGGCGCCGGAATCCGGAGACGGCTTTTCGGCCGTAAGCAGAATACGATCCAGAAGGGCTTCAGCGGATATGATGCCGCTGATTCGCTCAAATTCGGCAACGGCAAGATCATACCGGCCGGCCAGGGCGTATGCCCTGCCGAGATTGTTATAAATGCGGGCATTGGGAAAATCTTTGTCACAGGCCGCAGCCTTTTTGAAGGCCTCGATAGCCGGCATATATTTCCCCTGGAGAAGCAGCGACTGTCCCATATTGTTGTAGTAGATACCGGCGGAGTCCGGATCGAGCTTCAACGCGGCCTGATAGCATTCGGAAGCGCGCTCGAATTCCTTTAGATAATCGTAGGAAACCCCCATCGCGTTGAGCGCCTTCACATTGCCGGGATCTATGGCGAGCGTCTTCTCAAACTCGATGATCGCCTCGCTGTGGTTTCCCCGCTCCTGATAGTAGCGGGCCAGTAAGTAATGGGATTCGGGATTGCCGCTGACCGGTCGTATCGTATAGGCAAAGGTTGTGAGGTTTTTTTCCGTCACCTGTTTCCGGCCCATGTTCATGAAGCCGAAAAAGCCGGTGAAGTTCTTCACCGTGGCGCAGGCGGAAATGGCACAAACAAGAGCGCAACCGCAGACAAAACTCTTAAATATCTTCCTGCTCATAGTAATGCCTCCAGTCTTTTAGTGAAACATTCTATATACCCGTATCGCCGCAGGCCCTAAAATCACCAAAAAAAGCGTGGGAAAGATGAAAAAAATGGTCGGGAAAAGCAGCTTCACGGGAAGTTTGGCAGCCAGTTCCTCCACCTGCTGCGTTCGTCTCGTGCGCAGTGAATCCGAGTGAACCCGGAGGGCCTGGCCGATACTGGTGCCGAACTTTTCGGTCTGTATCAGCATGGCTACCCAACGGCGCATCTCTTCGAGGCCTGTCCTGTCGGCCATGCTTCTCAAAGCATCCGTCCGCTGCTTGCCCGCCCTCATCTCCAGATTGAGGAGTCCGAATTCCTCGCTCAGGACCTTGTTGCTGATCCGCATTTCTTCCCCTACCCTCTTGATTGCGGCATCAAGCCCCATACCGGCCTCAACGGAAACGGCCAGAAGGTCCAGGGCATCCGG
>JAJFTS010000231.1 GCA_021372815.1 Deltaproteobacteria bacterium
GAAAAACGCAGAAAATAATTTCTGACTTACTAAACTTTTATGCGGCCCTTGAACCGTGAACTGACAATGGCTGCCAGCAGAATTTTGATGATATCACCCGGAATAAACGGCAACACACCGACAGCAAACGCTTTTTTTAAACTCATCTTTGCCACCAGGGAAAGTTGGAGGCTTCCCAGCAAATAAATGATCAGCATTCCGATGAACATGGAAAAGATATACCAGAAGAAACCCGCGCTTTTTTTCATTCGATTGACAAGACCGATGGCAAAAGCAGCGATAATAAAGCCCAGCAAGTAGCCGCCGGTGGGACCGAAGAGGACTCCCAATCCCGCCTTGCCGCCGGCAAAAACAGGAATACCGACCACTCCCAGCATGACATAAATGCACTGGCTTACCGCGGCGAGCGGGCCGCCCAGAAGGATGGCCGCGACGTTCAAAAAGAAGGTCTGCGCGGTCATCGGCACCGGCGGCAGGGGAACGACGATAAAAGCCCCTGCCGCTGTGAGAGATCCGAAAAGAGCTGCATAGACAAGACCTTTAATTGATGTTTTATCCGCAGCCATAAACTTTGATTCCTTCCGGTTGGTTTATTTTAAAACGTCAGAGAAATGCCGCCTTTAAAAGTTATTCCGGACATCGGATAGTAATAATTCGGATAGGAAACGCCCGGATAGCTGTATTGTTCATAATCAATTCCGAAGGAAGAATATTTGACATTGGCAATATTATCGATGCCCAGAAAAGCCGTGAAGTCAAGCTTGCCCACCGTCGGTTTATACTGAGCATAAAAATTCAGCAATGTATGAGCTTCCAGTTTTTCGGTGTTGTTGTCATTATCGCCGGAAAGAAAAGCATCGCCCACATGCTGGACTTCAGACCTCAGGGTGATATTAAACGGCAGATAAATTTCCAGACCGGCATTGGCCATGTGATTGGGAACCATGGGCATTTCTTTTTTATTATTAATGCCGTTCTCAAAGGTAGCCATATGGTAGGTGTAATTCCCGTAAATTCTGAAATACTTCGGCCATACATAGGACAAAGACGCTTCCACTCCGTCGTGGCGCGTTTTACCGGTATTTCGATTTTCGCCTGTCCACGTCAGCGGGTCATAGACATACTCGATTTCATCTTCCATATCAATGCGGAAAAACGTCAAACCCAGTTTCAGGTTTTCCAGAGGATAAAACTCCGCTCCTGTTTCCATGCTGATTCCCTTCTCTTTTTCCAACCCCGTTAAAAAATTTCCGCCGAATCCGCTGAAAGAGGCCACTTCATCGAGAAAAGGAATGCGATAAACCGTGCTGTATTTCGCGAAAACTTTGGACTGCTTTCCCCAAAGCCAGGTCAGCCCCGCTTCATAAGCTTCGGCGTCATAAGTATTTTTTTGATCCGTAAAATCGTTCGACGGTGTGGAAAAATCCACATTGGAGCCTTTAATGGACGCCTGTTCAAAACGGTAACCGGCGCTCAAAATCAGGTTTTTCAGGATACTGAATTCATCGCGAACGTAACATCCGAGGCTTTCCCGCGTGAAATCAGCCGTGCTTAATTTTACCGTTCTCTCCCGGTCGCTGAAAATATTTTTTTCATACGGTTCGTTATAATAATCAAGCCCCACAATCACTTTGTTATGAAAACGAAAAATTTCTTTTTCCAGGATATATCTCGGCGTAACTCCATAGGTATCGAAGTCCGTATCGGAATAATTGTAGGAGAACCACGAAGGCATATTCATCTGCAGATCTTTTTTCCCATACAGAAAATTGATTTCGAACTGTCCCCATGAACCCCAGAAAGATTTAATTCCCAGGTTGACATTTGTATATTTATCAGAACCGTCATTGTCGGAATTTCCAGGCTGATATTGTCTGCGGTCCTGTTCCATCTGCTCCTTCGTTAAAGCGCCAGGCATCTGATAATCCACTTTATCAAAAGAAACGCCCAGAGAAACATTGAACAGGTCGTTGGCCGAATAGCCCACATCCAGGCCGCCGCCCTGCGCGGAATACTTTGAACGGTCCCGGTAGCCGGAACTGAAATTATTTTCCCCCGTCACAGCGTAAGTCCACTTATCGACGGCTCCGGTGACGCCAACCCGTTCATCGTGCAGGCCGTAACTTCCGCCGATAACCGAAGCATTGAAAACCGGCTTCCCTTTTCCTTTTTTAGTGATGATATTAATCACGCCGCCGATGGCCGCGTCGCCGTAAAGAACACTGCCCGGTCCACGAACAATTTCTATTTTTTCAATGGTATTAACCGGTATCTGCAGCCAGTTGACTGACGCCATGTCCGTTCTGTTCAAACGGCGGCCGTCAAGCAACATCAAAGTTTTGCCAAAGGGATTATCGCCGCCGAAACCGCGCATATCAATTTGCGCCTGGGCGGAGTTGCCGCTGTAAGTTCGAAACTGAATGCTTTCCAGTTTATCCAGAACTTCCACCACCGTTGTCGCGCCGGAATTTTCGATTTCCTCAGCGGTAATAACCGATACATTAGCCGGGGCCTTGCGGGTTTCCTGCGTGTCGCGTGTCGCAGTAACGACGACTTCTCCCATCGTGACAATCGTATCACCGGATTTTTTGTCTTCAGCTTTTACGGGTGAAAAAACAACTAAGGAAAATAACAGAACAAAACACAGGACTTTCTTCATGGAGCTTCTCCTTTCCCCCTCGGGATTAAAGTAAGTTATGACTCGCCATAAAGTTTCCTGACTTGCGGCTCCCTAGTCTCCACTCCTTCCCAACGCCGGAGCGTCAGTGGATTAACGTGGATTTCGTTCCGCTTACAGTTGCGGGGCAG
>JAJFTS010000257.1 GCA_021372815.1 Deltaproteobacteria bacterium
GGTAAAATGTCAAGCTAAAATCTGTTGACAATTATTAAATGCCTGTGTTAATGAACCCGCTCTAATAATTAGGGCAACTTCATGGGGTTGTAGCTCAGCTGGGAGAGCGCTTGAATGGCATTCAAGAGGTCAGGAGTTCGATCCTCCTCAGCTCCACCAAAACATAAGGGAGAGGCTTTGAAGCCTCTCCCTTCGTTTTTTTCTGAGATCACATTTTTTTAGTGAATTATTTCATTAATTATAGCGGCTTATAAGTCTTCCACCTTCTTTTTGATCTTAACCCGTTTTTCCTTGATCATGGCCGCTTTGTTGCCTTCCAGCCATGTTTGCATGGCTTCTTCCTGCTTCAGGGAGGTGAATACTTTTCTGTACATGGCTTTTTGAGCTTCAAAGCCTTTTTCGTCCGGCGCGCTCGCTTCTTTCAACTTTAATATGAAGTAGGCATTATCGATGACCAGAGGCTTTTCCGCGTACGGCTTGCCCGCGGAAAGCATTAAAAGAATTTCCGTCGCATCCGGGCTTTGTCCGATTTTGGGAATGGTATTGCTAATCTGGAAAAATCCTGTTTCGTTGATTTTGAGCCCTTTTTCCGCGGCGACTTTTTCCAGGCTGTCTCCCGCTTTTACACGCTCCAGAATTTTGTTCGCTTCCTTACCGGCAAGACTCTGTGTTTCGCTTTCCATGAAGCGGCGCTGGACTTCGTTTTTTATCGTTTCGAGTTTCGGCAGATAAGAGGGCTTCTTTTCCACCAGCTGCAGAAGGTAATAACCGTTGTCGGCGGTGATGACTTTACTGATGTCTTTGGGACGCAAATCCAGAAGTTCTTCGGTTACGTTTTTAGCCGATGCGAATTCGGCCGGCAGTTTGTTGATCGGGAAGAAATCGGTATAGTGAATTTTCAGGTTGTTCTTTTTGCCGTAATCTTCCATGTTGTTTTCCTGATAGATGACGTCGCGGGCTTTCTTCGCTTCCGCGATGGCATCCTGCAGTCCTCTTGATTTTTTCAGTTCCTTGATGATTGAACCCTGAACGGCAGCCAGCGGCAGAGGCTTGCCGTCTTTGGCAACGTATTTTTCTTTGTAACTGCTGTAATAATTCTTGATGTCCGCTTCGGTGATGTTGGATTGCGCGGATTCAGCGCCGAAAAACAGGTACTTGATTTTCAGCTGTTCGGGAACACGGAACAGGTTGCTGTTGCGTTTTAAGTAATCTTCCAGTTCGGATTCGGCAGGAGAAATTTTATTTTTGATATCGCTTCCCGCGATTCGTACGAAGTTGACATTGATTTTCCTGTTCTGCAGGACGTAAAGATCGTAAATTTCCTTATCGGAGATTTTAACGCCTTCCCGCACGAATTGTTCGATTTTCTTCGCTGTCAGATCGGCCCTGAGGAAATTTTCAAAATCCGGGGGGGACATTCTGTTGTAACGGATTAATTGCTGGTATTTGTATTCATCGAAAACGCCGTTGGTCTGGAACATGGGCATGGACAGAATCGAATCTCTTAATTCCTCGTCGGAAATCTGAATTTTCAAATCGGCGGCTTTGGCCAGGATGATTTCCTTGTTCAGTAAATTGTTATACGCCTTTGTCTTCAAATCCATTTTTTTGAGGACTTCCGGAGTAAACTTTTCTTTTAAAGTCATCCGGGCGGTGTCCAGCAGCTTTTCATATTCGTCGTGAAATTCGGCTTCGCTGATCATCCTTTTGTCAACGATGGCGACGGCGGTCGCATGGCTTCCTCCTCTGGAGGAACCGAAGTAAAGAACAAAGACGATAATAATGATGGCAATGACCGCGATCATGAACCAGCCGCGCGCGTGTTTACGAAAAAATTTCAGCATAAAAATCACCTCAAAAAAAATAACGGATTTGTTCGATAATAGTTAAACTTTTGCTTTATTATTATAGTCATTTGCAAAATGCAAACATAATTTAAAAATGAGTTGATTAGGATAATGAAATGCTGTATGAAAAACAATTCTAGTCCGAATATTATTACATTAACTTGTGAAAATACGGGAGGATAAATGTTTTTTGATTATGTGTTAGGAAAATTTTCCAACGATCTGGCCATCGATCTTGGTACTGCCAATACCATTGTCTATGTCAAGGATAAAGGCATCGTCCTGAATGAGCCCTCCGTGGTGGCCGTTCATCAGGATGCCAGAGGGATGAAAAAAGTGCTTGCCGTGGGCAATGAAGCTAAAAATATGCTGGGGCGCACCCCGGGCAATATTGTCGCCATCCGGCCGATGCGCGACGGCGTCATCGCCGATTTCGATATCACCGAAGCGATGCTCAAGCATTTTATACTGAGCGTCCATAACCGCAAGTCGCTGGTGCGGCCGCGGATTATTATTTCCGTGCCGTCCGGCATTACGCAGGTGGAAAGACGCGCGGTGCGCGAAACGGTGGAATCCGCCGGCGCGCGCGAGATTTATCTGATTGAGGAACCGATGGCCGCGGCCATCGGAGCCGGTTTGCCGGTTGCCGAACCGACCAGCTCCATGGTCGTGGATATCGGCGGCGGAACGACGGAAGTCGCCGTTATTTCTCTGGCCGGAATTGTTTATTCGAAATCCGTGAGGGTTGCCGGAGATAAGATCGACGAAGCGATCGTTCAATACATGAAGCGCAAACATAATCTGCTGATCGGAGAAAGAACGGCGGAAATCATCAAAATGGAAATCGGCTGCGCCTATCCTTTTGATGAAATCAAAGTCGGTTCCATCAAGGGACGCGATTTGATTTCGGGAATTCCCAAAATCACGGAAACCAATTCGGAGGAAATCAGAGAGGCCATCAACGAACAGGTCACTTTTATTGTCGACGCGATTAAGGACACTCTGGAAAATTCACCGCCGGAACTGGCCGGAGATATTGTTGACCGCGGCATCGTTCTTACCGGCGGCGGAGCCCTGCTGGCCAATATTGATATTCTTGTCAGAGAAGAAACCGGACTGCCCATCACCATTACCGATGATCCTCTCTCGGCGGTGGCCCGGGGAGCGGGCATGGCTCTCGAACAGATCAACGTGCTGAAAGACATCGCTCTTGAGGTCTAAAAGGTCGGCGTTATCCTGTTGGGTAAGTCTGCCGCAGAAGTTCGGATGCTTTTGTGAAGAAAAGAACAAAGCGGCCGGGAGACGTCTTTTGCCTGCGATGTTGTTCGTGATCGTTTAGATGTAAGCTTCGCCGATATTCCCTGCCGGCCGACAGCGTTCAATTCCGCGGCTTCCGCCGGAGGCGGCTCGTCTTTTGTTTTATAATGTTTTTTTCCGTCAGGTAAAAAATGTTTTTTTTAAGAAAATACAAAACAATCATTTTCATCGCGGTTGTCCTCATTTCCGTCCTGGTGATGATTTCGTATAATCTGAAATACGGATCGGCTGACAGTTTCCTGGAGAAAATCGTGCTGGAAACGGCATCGCCGGTGCAAAAAGTTTTAAGCGGCTCCATCAAGGGCGTCAGGGATGCCTGGATGCGCTATCTCTTTCTTGTCGGTCTGCAAGAGGAAAATAAGAATTTAAAAAAGAAGATTAACGAGCTCAATGCGGTGATTGTTTCGTATCAGGAAAGTTATCAGGAAGCGCAAAGACTGAAAAAACTTCAGTACATCGCGGATAACAGTAATTACCGTTTTATTACCGCCAGAGTCATTGGCAGGGAACAGGCCGCTATTTCCAGAACGGTCATGATCAACAAAGGTTCCGCCGACGGCTTGAAAAACGGCATGCCGGTTGTCGCTTCGCCGGGATTGATCGGCCGTCTGGTGGATGTTTCCTGGCATGTTTCCCGCGTGCTTTTGTTCATTGATGAGAACAGCAATGTTGACGCCATTGTCCAGCGTAACCGCACTCAGGGAATTATCAGCGGAGCGGGCTCGCGCGGGATGATCCTGAAATATGTTTCCAAAACTCAGGATGTTCAGGTAGGAGATATTGTCGTATCTTCCGGAATGGGAGGCGTGTTCCCCAAAGGCTGGCTGATCGGCCAGGTCATTCACATCGACCGGCAGGATGGCGGTCTCTTTTTGAAAATTTATGTCGCGCCTTTTACCGATTTTTCCAAACTGGAGGAAGTGATGATCCTTTCTTCCGATGGAACTCAAATGAAATAACGATGCTTTATTATCTGCTGCTGCCGATATTATCAATATTGTTAATCGTCCTGCAATCAACCGTTACGGATTTGATTTTTTCCGGTCGTTTTATTTTTGAAATTTCCCTGATCGTTGTTGTCTATGCCGGATTCCGCCTTGATTTAATCAAAGGAACCGTTCTGGCTTTTGTTCTCGGACTGACATTCGACTGCTTAAACGGTTCGGTGACGGGCGTGCTGACTTTCCTCTATATTATTGTTTTCTGGTTTTCGTTTTTTATTTCCGAATGGCTGGATACGGAAAAAGCACATGTGATTCTCCTCTTCACCCTGCTTTGCGCTTTTCTGAAGGAAATTATCTTAAACATGTTTTATTACCTGGCTTTTAATGTTAACGCGCTGCCGGATGTTTACGGGACTATTATGCTGCAGGCTCTGGTGATCGGACTTTTCGCGCCTCTGTTTTTTTCCTTGATGGACAGGACGGGAATATTTATTTACGAAAAGAAGGTATAGCATGCTCAACGGACAGGAACCGGCCGATTTCAGGGAAAAAATTAAAGTAATCATTGTCTTCTTGCTGGTTGCTTTTTGCATTCTGATTGCGCGGCTGGGCTATCTGCAGATTATCAAGGGAGACGAGTTCCGGAAAAAATCGGAAAATAATGCCGTTCGTTTCCGGCAGATCAAGCCTTTGCGCGGCCTTATTCTGGACCGCAACGGAAATGTTCTGGTGGATAACAAACCGTCTTTTGACGTGATTTATGTGCCCAACAAAAACAGCGCCAACCGGCTTTCAGTGGAAAAATTAAAAGAGCTCTATGAGAGCAGGAACATGGAATTTCCCTATGATCTGGCCGCTCTGAAAAACGCGAAACCCTACCTGCCGGTCAAACTGGACAAGAACGTGGACATGGAAAAAATCGCTCTGGTGGAAACCAACGCCCTGATCCTGCCGGGGATTTACATCGACGTTTCGCCGATTCGCTTGTATCTGGACGGCGAGGTGCTGGCGCCGGTGATCGGCTATACCGGCGAAATCAGCAGGGAGGAACTGGAAAAAAATCCCGATAAATACGCCTACGGCGACGTTTCCGGAAAACACGGACTGGAGAGATCTTTCGATCCCTACATTCGCGGCCGGCGCGGCGCGGAACTGGTTGAGGTCAATGTTCACGGCAAGGAAATAAAAAATCTGGGCAGGATAGATCCGGTTTCCGGTTATAATATGGTTCTGACCATTGACGCCGATCTGCAGAAGGCGGCCTGGGAAGCTATCGCCGGGAAAGCCGGGTCTGCCGTTGTTCTGGACCCGCGCGACGGCGCGGTGCTGGCCATGGTCAGCTCTCCCTCCTTTGATCCCAATTTGTTTTATGAGGGAATTTCCGGTGAATTATGGAGCCAGCTGCAGAGTAATCCTTTCGCTCCTTTGTCCAACAAGGCGATTTCCGGTCAGTATCCGCCCGGTTCAACCTATAAACTGATTGTCGCGGCGGCCGCTCTGGAAGAGGGAATTATCACTCCCGAGACCAAAGTATTCTGCAACGGTTCATTTACGCTGGGCAACAGGACTTACCGCTGCTGGAAGAAGGGAGGGCACGGTTCCGTTAATCTTCATCAGGCGCTTGTCGGATCATGCGACGTCTATTTTTACACGGTGGGGAAAATGCTGGGCGTGGACAAGATAGCCGAGTACGCGCGGCGTTTCGGTCTGGGAGAGATCGCCGGAATCGACCTGCCTAATGAAAAAAAAGGATTGGTGCCCACGAAGGACTGGAAGTTGAAGAGAAAAAAAGAAGCCTGGCAGATGGGCGAGACCATATCAATCTCCATCGGACAGGGATTTAATCTGGTCACGACCTTGCAGCTGGCCAACGCTTATGCCGCGTTCGCCAACGGCGGCACTTTGTGGCGTCCTTATCTGGTGAAGCAAATCCAGTCGGCGGACGGAAGAGCGTACAAAGAGTTTTTGCCGACGAAAAAAGGAGAACTGAATTTGAAGCCGGAGACCATCGCGGTTCTGAACGAGGCGCTGAAAGGCGTGGTTAATGAGCCGGGAGGCACCGGCCAGAATGCGAAATTGTCCGGCGTGGAAGTTTGCGGCAAAACGGGCACCTCCCAGGTGCTGGGACTGCCGGAAAATGAAAAAGCGCGCCGCAGAAAAGTACTGGGCGCTTTTCAAAAGGATCACGCCTTGTTTGCTTCTTATGCGCCGGCGCAGGCTCCGGAAATCGCTATTGCGGTTATTCTGGAAAACGCCGGCGGCGGCGGCGCGGTTGCCGCTCCGGTCGCCCGCAGAATTTTATCCGCTTATTTTGA
>JAJFTS010000247.1 GCA_021372815.1 Deltaproteobacteria bacterium
AAAAAACAAGAAGATTCGTTTTCTAAGGATGATTATGCAGGAAATCTTAACAGCAATAACTTACCCCGTTGCATGGCTTATCTGTGCATATGTTCTGAGAATTGAAAGTGGTTTGGCAAAACTTCTTATCTCCCTGACGGCGGCCATCCTTGTTTATGTCTTAATCGGCATGAAACTTTCCCGTAAAGAAAATAAAGAGGATAAAGAAGATTAGGTGACTTTATTCAGAAAAATAAGAATCCTTTTCTATAAAGCTGTCAAATTGCGCATCTGGTTTGCCAGCGTTACCGTTGTCATTTTATTTCTGCTTCTCGCTTTAACCGTCAACAGCGCCCGCGAGAAGGATATCGTCAATATATTCAGCCGGCAGCAGCTGATCAATGTTCAGAACACCTCCAAAAGAATGACGGATGTTTTTTCCCAGATAGGGAAAAATGCCGATTTGTTTTCGCGTCTCTATCCCAGCTTGAAAATGAACGCGGAAGAAATGGACAGTTACTATAAAATGCTTTCTTCCGGCTGGGAAAATACTTTTGATACGATCGTCTTGTTTGACGCGAACGGAAAGGTGGTCAATGTTTATCCGAAGAATGTCTTACCGGCCATCAATTTATCCGATCATTTTAACGCTCTCCGGAAAAGCCAAAAACAATATTTAAATCTGGCGAAGAGGGAACCGTCGCCAACCGGCTCAAAACAAAAAACGGACCGATATCTGGTTCTGGGTTATCCGCTTAAGGGACAGAATGCCGAATTCGCCGGAGCGTTGTTGATTTCCTTTTCTCTTTCCGCCGTTTTGGATAAATACCGGCAGCAGACCGCCAGTGATGAGCTGGGAGAGCTCTGGCTGATGGATGAAAAACAAAAAATTGTCATTCATAGTGATTCGGCTTTTATCGGGAAAGATATACAAGAGCTCCTGACGGATATCGGTGAAAAAGGAATTGATTTTTCATCGGATAATGGCGGTTATTTTGAATCGGTGGTCCGTTTGAATGATCAAAAACAGCAAAAAAGCATCATTTCCTATTATTCGTTTAAAGCCGGAGATAAAAAATGGACGATGCTGGTTGTTGCTCCCTACAGCCGGGTAATTTCCCCGCTGCGTAAAACCTTCTTCTACACGCTTTTCAGCTCGTTACTGCTCATCATCGTCGTTATCATTACCAGCATGTCTTTTGCCTACAGGGAAGGGAAAAAATTGCGGATCAGGGAAGAAAGAAAAAGATTAATCGAACGGCAGGACTGGCAGGAAAAACTGCTGAGGGAAAAGAAAACGATAGAAGGTATTATCGAAGGATCTCCCATTCCCAGTTTTGTCATCGATAATGAACATAAAGTTATCCTGTGGAACCGCGCCTGCACCGGACTTACCGGTGCTTCGGCTGAAGAGGTGCTGGGGACCGATAATCACAGCAAGCCGTTTTATTCGGTCAAAAGGCCCATGATTGCCGATTTAATTGTCGACAATGACATAGAAGGTCTGAGTAAGTATTACGATACTAAAAAGGTTAAAAAATCCGACAAAGTGATTGGCGCATACGAAGCAACGGATTATTTCGAGAATCTCCGGGGGCAAAGCCGTTACATGTATTTTCTGGCCTCTCCTATTTACGATGAGGACGGCAGGATCATTGCCGCGATTGAAACCCTGCAGGATGTTTCGCGAGAAAAGGAAATGACTAAAAATTTAAGTGAGTATGCCGAAACGCTGCAGAACGAACTGATCGAAAATATCGAACTGCGCCGTCAGATTGAAGGCGTCTATAATTATTTGAAAACCATTGTGAACAGCCTGCCGGATAAAATTTATGAGATAGATGAAAACGGCATTATCAATTTCATGAGCCGCGGTTTAAAGAAAAAAGACGACTTGTCGCGTGAATTAAGAAACAAGCATTTTCTTGATTTTGTCGAGCCCGGATACGAAGATTTCGTGTCCGCCAAATGGGAAGAAGCCAAGAAAGGTATTTATAGACCCTATGAAATTGAAGCGACGGGTAAAGACGGCCGCCGGCATAATCTTTTGATTACAACTTCTCCCGTTCTGGGAACCAATCACTACATCCTGGTTCAACGCGATATTACGGAATTCAAAAATCTGGAGAAGAAACTCTATGACAGCCAGAAACTGGCAGCTTTAGGGCAGTTGTCCGCCGGCATTGCCCATGAAATACGCAATCCTCTCTCTTCCATTAAAATGAGTCTGCAGATCCTGGAAAAGCGGATGAGCCCTGAAGGAAACGATTTGAAGAGATTCAAGATTGCGGAAAAAGAAGTGGATCATCTGGAAACGCTGGTCAATGATATTCTGGCTTTTGCCAAACCCGTGGAACCGAAGAAAATACCGGTGGATTTGTCCAAGGTTCTGGAACAGGCGATCGACCTGGCGGAAAAAGGCATTACCGATAAAAAAATCGACGTCCGGACGGAATTTGCCGATGTGCCTTACGTGACCGTCGATCCGGCAATGATGGCCGACTCTTTTTTAAATGTTGTTCGCAACGCCGTGGAAGCTGTGGAAGAAAACGGTCGCATTGAAGTTTCCCTGCGCTATTTTGACGATACCCGTCATTCTGTGGCCGTGGAGATTAAAGATAACGGCGGCGGCATCAGTGAAGAAGATCTTCCTCATATATTTAATCCTTTCTTCACACGAAAGAATTATGGTACAGGTTTGGGACTTTCTCTGGTAAAGAAGATAATCGATATTCATCAGGGAACGATTGATATTTTCAGCAAAAAGAATGAGGGAACGACGGTTTTAATTGTATTGCCTCTGGGAACGGAAGGCGTCGGTTCTCCCGTTAAAAATAACTGATTAAGGTAGCCGTATTATGTCGAGTATCCTTGTTATTGATGATGACGCTTCCATTGCGGAGACACTGGATCTGTATCTTACTGAAGAGGGTTATAAAGTCCGCACCGCTCTGACCGGCACGGATGGATTGAATCAATACGTTCAGGAGCCGTCGGATGTTGTCATTCTGGATATTCGCCTGCCGGACATTGACGGATTCACCGTTCTGGAAGATCTCAAGGAAGAAAATGAAAACGTCAAGGTCATCATGATCACCGCTTTTCACGATATGGAAACAACCATCAACGCGATGAAGAGCGGCGCCTTCGATTATATTCATAAACCGGTCAATGTCGACGAACTGGATCTGGCGATCAAGAAAGCCCTGAAATCTCTGGAAATGGAAAAAAAGATCGACGGGCTTTTGATGGAACCATCCCGAAGTTTCCGCGTCGGGGATATCATCGGCACCGGCAATGAAATGAGGGAAATTTTTAAAACCATCGGCACCGTTTCCCAGAGCCGCACCACCGTGCTGATTCAGGGGGAAAGCGGCACCGGAAAAGAATTGATTGCCAAAGTTATCCATAATAATACGTCGCCCGACGAACCGTTCATTGCCGTCAATTGTTCGGCGATAGTCGAAACCCTGCTGGAATCGGAATTATTCGGCCATGAAAAAGGTTCATTCACCGGCGCTGTTGCCCGCAAACTGGGCAAGTTCGAACTCGCCCGTTTCGGTTCGGTTTTCCTCGATGAAATCAGCGAAATGTCCGTCAACCTGCAGGCGAAGCTTCTGCGTGTTTTGCAGGAAATGGAATTCGACAGAGTCGGCGGAAAAGAAAAAGTCAAAGTGAATGCCCGGATCATGGCGGCAACCAATAAGGACTTAAAGACTCTGGTCAAAGAAGGAAAATTCCGCGACGATTTATATTACCGCCTCAATATTGTTTCCATTACGCTGCCGCCGCTGCGCTTGCGCCGTCAGGATATTCCTTCATTGATAGACTACCTGCTGGCTAAAATCAATCTGGACCTGCACAAGAAAATCATCGGCATCTCCGACGAGATGATGGAAGTATTCATGAACTATAACTGGCCCGGCAATGTCCGGGAGCTGGAAAATCTGCTGGTACGCGCCTGCGTTGTAGCCAAGGGGCAGGTTTTGGGAGTCAACGATTTTCCGGAACTGGGCAAGGAAGAAGCTGCCAAAGCACCCGAGGATGCATCCGCTGATTTGTTTAAACCGTCTCAGCCCGGGAAATTCTTAACCCTGGATGAAGTGGAAGAGCGCTACATCAGAAAAGTCATCAAAGAGACCGATAAGAACAAAGGCGAGATTTGCGATATACTGGGAGTTTCCAGGCCGACGCTGGAACGCAAGTTGGAAAAATATGGAATTACCTTCGAGCGCGAGTAGTAGGGCTGTTGAAAAGCACTGATCTGCGTTGTTGCGCTCCGTTCGCGTCGCTGCGACCTACGAAAAAGTAGGCCTCACTCCGCGATACTCGCGCGCCTAGCATCTCAGCACTTTTGAACAGCCCCAAAACTAGTAAGATGTCCCCAGATTTCGTCATGTTTGGTAGTATTTTCTGTAACTTTCTTTGTTGTGGTTGTGGCAGGTGACTTTGGTCGTAAAGAGTTTAAATAATTAGTAATTATGAATATGAAAGGAAACGAAGATATCAAAATAAATCGTTCCACATTATGGTTAGTGCTTGGTATTGGCATATATTGGCTTGTTATTGTGTATCTACATGGTCTTGAATATGCTATGGGCTTTGGTAAAGCTATATTAATCATGGCTATTATCTATTTAGTGATTTATCTTGCACAGAACAATACGAAGAAAAAAGAAGAATACTCGGATAATTGGGATGAAATACGTAGGCGCATTTTGGACAGAGATTCGTATTCTTGCAGTAATTGCGGTGTAAAAAATACCACTCTACACGTTCACCATGTCGTGCCGTTGTCTTGCGGTGGTAAAACAATAGATTCAAACCTTGTTACCCTGTGCAAAGATTGCCACAAATCTATCCATCCACATATGAGATAAAATATTTTTACCAAATCTTGGAGCTGGCTAAATCTTGTAGATTGAATCGAAATATTTAATTTTTTGTAGGAAAATAACTGCTTCAGTCAGAATGACTGAACCAGCCTGAAGAGAGGAAAAAGAATGTTCAACTTAAGAGGAATATTTTCACTCTTGGTATTTTTGTTGCTATGCGCAACAGTTTTCGCGGAGGTGACAATAACAACATTCACAGGATCTGGTTTGCATAACACCAGACCTTTTACCACAAGTGGACCTTGGGAGATTCAATGGAATTCAAAGGAACAGATTTCAATCTCAATAAAATCCCTCGATGGTTCTAGAGATCAATCTGTTGCTTTAAACCAAAACGGTAAAGGTTCTTCATATCAGTCAAAAGCGGGGCAATATTATTTGCATATTGCGTCTACCGGAAATTGGGAAATTAAAGTTATTCCCATCCCTGGGGTTAAGGAGACTTCTCGGGATGGGCGATTTATTGCTTACAATGATGGGACGGTTCTTGATGTAAGGACAAATCTGATGTGGGCGGCGAAGGACAATGGTTCTAATATCAATTGGTATAATGCCAAAACTTATTGTGAAAATTATAGAGGGGGTGGCTATACGGATTGGCGGATGCCGACATTGGATGAACTGGAGGGTTTATATGACAAAAACAATTCTCGGCCAGCAGCATGTAGTAGCAGTGATAAGATTTCTGTTGCAACGGAATTGATTGATATTAGCTGCTTTTATGTGTGGACATCCAAGACGCGTCGTTCTGCGGCAGGTGCCGTCAATTTTAAAAATGCTTTCATTACATTCAGTCGCGAGATGGCTGCGCGTCAGTCCTACGATAGCGATGTCCGGTCGCTCCCTGTGAGAACTGCCAAGAATAAAGGGGACGGTTCTATTTAATCGAAAACCGGCCCGTCACGGAGCGTCAGGGGGACAGTGTATTTAATTATAGGGTCGTTTGAATCATTAGATTTACCAATCAGAGATGAGTGTTTATAGAAAAAACGGAGAAGGTTGTTCATGCTTTATATGATCAGTGTCGTCATTCCTACCTTTAATCGGGGCTACACTCTTTCTCAGGTTCTTGATTCGTATTACCGGCAGAAATTTGTTGAAGAGTTGATCATTGTTGACGACGGCGGGTCAGATGACACGGCCGCTGTTGTTGACGAATTCAGCCGAAAATATCTGCAAATAAAGACAATTTATCTGAAAAACGAAAAAAGGAAGGGCGCACCATATTCCCGGCGGCGTGGGCTTTTGGCGGCGCAAGGTGAATTTGTTCTTTTCGGCGATGACGACGATTTTCTGGAAGATAATTATACGGAAGTCTGTCTGAATAAGCTGAAAAGTTTATCGGCGGATATTGTTTCGGGGCGGCATTTTTATCGCAATCCGGCTGAGAGTGTCGCTGAGGCGATTGCCCGTTTCGGACAGGGGAGTATTAATGTGCCGCCTTTTGACTTCCGGCTTTTCCACATCAATATGGAAGCTAAATTTCAGGGAGATGCCGAACTTCCCTTTACCCATGCGATTTTTGTGGTACGCAGAAGTTTTTTATTGTCGCATGAGATTGATACTTTTTACAGATGGGGAAACGGATTTCGTGAAGAAAGCGATGTGCAGGCGAAAATATACATAAACGGCGGCAGGATTATCATGACCAATGAAACTCACAGTGTGCATATGCATTCTTCGGAAGTTATCAGCGGAGGTCAACGCGTCGGCCGTTATGCCTACCTTTTCTGGTCGATATTTTACACAGCCTATTTTTTTAAAAAATATTACCGGCCCGTCATGGAGCGTCAGGGGAAGAATGAATCCTGCGTGAAGGGAGTTGCTATCTATTTTGTTATGGTGCTTTATCTTTTTATAGCCCAGCCGCTTTCTGTGTGGAAGAGAAAAATTTTAGGGTAAAGTAAGTAAGGAGACGATTAAATTACTGATTCCTTTTTCTTCTCAAAAGAAGTAAAAGGACAGGTATCTTTCGGGCATTATCAACATCGAACTAGATCAAGTCTTCGTTTGACTCTTCTTCGAGAAAGCAAGGGGAATATATTGGTCGTTGAAAAAAGCCGTGCTTTTCCGGATTTCCCGGCATATAAAGCATATTAAAAAATATCGGAGATAATTAAGGGCAAACATGAGCAGATACTGGAGTCAAACAGTCAAAAAAATCAGACCCTACGTTCCGGGAGAACAGCCGAAAGATCGAAAGTACATCAAATTAAATACTAATGAAAATCCTTATCCTCCGTCAGTCAAGGCCATCGATGCAATCAAAAGCGCCGCCAATGATACACTGCGACTCTACCCCGATCCCTCAGGCGACGATTTGAGAGAAACCATTGCCGGATGCTTCCGGCTTAAAAAAGAAAATGTTTTTATCGGAAACGGTTCCGATGAACTGCTTGCTTTTTCTTTTCCTGCTTTTTTTGAACCTGCAGGCTTTCCGATTCTTTTTGCGGAAATTACTTACAGCTTTTATCCGGTTTACGCGGATTTTTTTAATACCCCATACAAGCTGATTCCGGTTGATGATGAATTCAACGTCTCCATCGAAGATTATTTTCAGCAAAACGGCGGAGTCATTATCGCCAATCCCAATGCGCCCAGCGGGAAAGGCATGTCTCCGGATGCCATTGAAAAAATCCTGGAAAAAAATGAAAGCAGTGTTGTCATTCTTGATGAGGCTTATATTGATTTCGGCGGCCGGTCTGCCGCCGGTCTTATTAACCGCTGTCCGAATTTACTGGTGGTTCGGACATTTTCCAAATCATACTCTCTTGCCGGACTGAGGGTGGGATACGCTTTGGGTGATGAAGAGTTGATTGAAGGAATCATGCGCGTAAAGGATTCCTTTAATTCTTATACAGTGGATCGTCTGGCCCAGATCGGCGCGAGGGAAGCGATTAGAGACGACTTCTATTTTCAGGAAACCAGAGCGAAAATCATCAGAACCCGCGAGCGTGTCTCGGCAAAACTCAACGATTGGGGATTCCATGTAATTCCGTCACAGGCCAATTTTATTTTTATCGAGAACAGGCAATATCCCGGTCGTATTCTGTTTCAAAGGTTGAGAGAGAAAGG
>JAJFTS010000281.1 GCA_021372815.1 Deltaproteobacteria bacterium
GACAATAAAGTTCAATTTACGACTTATGCCACCATGACCCGCGCGCCGGAGATCAATGCGCTGATTCAGGAAGAAATCGATAAAGTCAACCATCAGGTTTCCCGCGTAGAGAATATCCGCAAATTCAGGATTATCGACAAGAAACTCTATACCGAGGACGGTGAAGTGACCCCGACCATGAAGGTGAAGCGAAAATCGATCAATGCCCAGTTCGGCGACCTGATCGAATCCATGTACAAGGACTGAGGGATGACCTCTATCCACTGGAGGGCCGTATTCTGAAGCCGGTGGATTATAGATATTCCGTAAGACGTCTAAACTGACCAACTTTTCAACGGAATACCGAAAACCCCAGCAAAAAGCGAGACGAAACGAAGATACCTTGCCGGAAACTCGGCGGGTATCTTTCGTGTTGTCGATAAATCAATACGGGTATTTATCTTGAAATAACTCTCAGGAAGATCAAGCGCTAGTCCCTTGTTAAAAAATCATCGAAAATATGCATTACAGGGAAGAAGAACATCCTGTGCAATCTTTTCCCGCGGAAAGCCGTGTCTGAGGAAAAAATTGACAAATGGGTAAAACTCAACTAAGACCCTTCCACGAGTATGCTGATAAAGCAGGATAAGGATAAGAAATAACTGTCAATAAACCCTATCCTAAGTATATCCTATTTCTGACGATTAATTATCTATATACCTGCAATACTTAAAGGGCTGTGGATGCCTTTATTTTTTATCAACTATTGATGCTTCATTGATTTGGAGGTTTGCAATGAAAATTGAACAGAGGGTATGGACCAGGGCCAAAGGGTGGTCAATCCAAAACAGGCCGGATATCCAGGGAAAAGTTCAGCTTGTGATCATGTTTGCCGCCACGGAAATTTTAAAAGAAAAGACCTTTCTTCAAGAAGCAAAAAAAATGTATCCGGGAGCGCATCTCTTCGGGTGTTCCACCGCCGGTGAAATATGCGACACGAGAGTTTTTGACGATACCATTGTGGCGACGGCGATCCAATTTGAAAAAACAGAGATTGCGGGCGCGCAGATTGCTCTGAGTGGCTCGTCCAGCAGTTTCGAAGCAGGCAAAATGCTTGCGCAACCAATCAAAAAAGAAGGTCTGCGCCATGTTGTCGTTCTGTCCGACGGCCTTAGCGTCAATGGCAGTGCCTTGGTGAAAGGCCTGACCAGCGCCCTTCCCGCGGGCGTCACCAGTACCGGCGGGCTTGCCGGGAACGGCGACCATTTTGAAGAAACGTATGTCTTCTGGGACGATCTGCCTTCACGAAATACACTGGCCATTCTGGGCTTATATGGGGACAGCCTGAAAATAGGATATGGTTCTATGGGCGGGTGGGACCCCTTTGGGCCGGAACGCGTCATTACCAAGTCGAAAGAGAATTTACTCTATGAGCTGGACGGGCAATCCGCATTGGACATCTATAAGAAGTACCTGGGTGAACACGCCAATGGGCTGCCCGCCACGGGGCTTCTTTTCCCTTTGAGCATCCGTACAAAAAACGGCGAAACGGGGATCGTACGAACCATTCTTGCCGTTAATGAAGAGGAAAAGAGCATGACCTTTGCGGGAGACATTCCCGAAGGCGCCTATGCCCGGTTCATGAAGGCAAACTTTGAACGCCTGATTGACGGATCCAGTGGAGCCGCCGTCAGATGCCAGGAAATGACGGGCGCCGATGCACCTGATCTGGCTATTCTCATCAGTTGCGTCGGCCGAAAGCTGGTGTTGAAACAAAGGGTGGAAGAAGAGGTTGAATCTGACCGTGATGTGTTGGGCGGCAAGACGATTTTGACGGGATTTTATTCCTACGGAGAAATATCTCCTTTTGTCCAGGGCGCACCGTGCGCCCTGCATAATCAGACCATGACCATCACAACATTAACCGAAATATAGCGATATGCGACACCATGATAAAATACATAGCCTGCTGAAACGCCAGTTGAAACATTTTTTC
>JAJFTS010000291.1 GCA_021372815.1 Deltaproteobacteria bacterium
TTTCATCTTCAGGAGATTTTCCTTGGCCTGAAGAACCGCTTCTTTTTTAATTGTTTCCGCTTCTTTTTTGGCTTCTTCCGCCATTCTCGCCATCAAATTCTTGGATGACCTGATTTCCTTGGCGGCAATGGACTGCTTTAAAATAAAGCCAATAATAATTCCTGAAACAACCGCTACAACCAAAACCAGCACTGATAAGAAACTGGCATTAAACATATGATGTTTCCTCCTTGGTGCCCCTCCGGAAAATCCATTTCCCGACTTGATAACCACTTGCCGTTGCTGCAAAAAAACATTTCTCCGGCGGAGCTATATTTAAACCTCACTGCCGGAATCCGGTTTCCCGAATACACAGCCGCGAGAATTTTTCATGAGACCAAAAATTCTAAAGCAACGCGAATAGAATTTTGTCGGTCGAATTATCCCGCAAAGCGGGGGCTGTACATCTATTGATTTATTTTAAAAGACGGAAAAGATTCGATAACGCTGCGGAGACACAAAGACCCCCGCATATGCCGTGTCAATCACCCTTTTTGAACCTTTTTACAAAGTGGGTACCGGTATTGGTTGTTTCAGGCTTTCTGCTTCCCGACCAGCTCAGGAAAAAGCGGACATGCACACCACAATCAAGGAAAGGTCCCAAGGTCAAAAATGTTGGCTCAAAAACAAATGTCAATCACGCGCATCGCAGGGGCTTAAAAAAGTTGCTAACTTGCATCCTCAATAAGTTGAATTAATTTTTCAGCCCTGTTTTCCAATTGGTCACAGAGCTCCTTGTTAACTCCTTTTAATTTTAACAATTCCTCTGAAATGTTTAAAGCCGCCAGGATGGCAACGTTCAATGTCTTGAGACCATTGCCGGAATGTAAAATCTCATCCACTTTTTTATTTAAAAACTGAACAACTTCGGCCACCTGGTCATCTTCTGAATCGCTTATTACAGAAAGTTCCTGGCCTAATATCGTTATGTTATAACTGTTTTTCAATAGACACGCCCTGGAAGCTTATTTTGCTAAATCTACATCCGCGATTAAATCAAGCAGTGAATCTACCCTTGCGCGTACGCTGTTCCTTTCCTCATCCAATACCTTAATTTTATCTTTTAACCCTTCTATTTCCGCCTCTTTACTTTTTAACGTATCCTCCAATGTCTGAATTTGTTTTTTCAAAGAAACTTTCTCATTAACGATAACTTTAATCTTTTCTTCCAGTTTTGCAAATTTTTCCAGTTCCACAGTAGACTTTACCCTTCCTTCATCAAACAAAGTGTGATTTTCCATAGTTTCTTTTCCCTTATTTTATGCCAATTTATATGATTAATGTCAAGGCCTTATTTTAATTTGTACCCTTATCTAACGAATCGAAATATTCATTTAGCTCGCTGAGCATTCCTTCCTCGTCTTTTAATTTTCCGGCCAGTTCCCGAAAACGACTGGAATTGTCTAAGCCCTTGGTATACCACAGAATATGTTTACGAAAGCTTTTACCGGCCAAACTTGCACCCAAAAATTGGGATTCCATCTTCCAGTGATTTTCAATCATTTCCCGTCTTTGGCGCAGTGACGGCAGATAATTTATTTCCCGACCGTTCAAAACCTGTGAAATGCCTTTGAATATCCATGGGTTGCCCAATGCGCCGCGCCCCACCATAACGGCGTCGCAGGAAGTTTCGCCGACCATTCGCACCGCATCCTGCGGCTGACGAATATCGCCATTGCCAATTACTCGAATTTTAACGGATTTTTTAACTTCGGCAATGATTTTCCAGTCGGCATGACCGCTGTAACCCTGATCGGCCGTGCGGGCATGGACGGTAATTGCATCGGCTCCGCAGTCTTCCGCAATTTTTGCTATTTCCACGGCATTAATGGAAGAGCGATTCCAGCCGGAACGAATCTTTACAGTGACCGGAATTTTAACAGCTTTTTTCACCGCTTCAGTTATGCGGGCGACAAGAGCCGGATCTCTCATTAAAATTGCGCCGGCGCCGGCCTTAATGACCTTTCTTACCGGACAGCCCATATTGATATCTATCAAATCAACACCGGTGTCTTCAACAATCCGGGCGGCCTTAGCCATTATCGAGGGGTCGGCTCCGAAAATCTGAGCACCCAGCGGACGATCGTCAGCGCATGTTTTCAAATATTCATAGGTCTTGGCTGTTTTGCGAATCAGGCCGTTGGCGCTCACCATTTCCGTATAAGCCAGCGAACACCCTTGAGAGCGGACGATCAATCG
>JAJFTS010000092.1 GCA_021372815.1 Deltaproteobacteria bacterium
CCGACACGGTCACCACCACAACCAATACGGAAGGAGCTTACAGTTTTACCGGTTTATCCAACGGAACCTATCAGGTGACGGCGTCCCACAGCAATTATCTATTCAAGCCGATCAGCACGTCAGTCACCGTTAACGGATCGAATATGGTTGCCGACTTTTCGGGAAAATCGTCTTCTGCCACCACCAACGCAATTTCCGGTACGGTTACATCAGGAAGTACGGCGCTGGCCGGTGCAACAATTAATCTCACCGGCGACAATACCGGTTCCGTCACCACCGATTCCGACGGAAAATACACATTTACGGGGCTTATCGCCGGCAATTACAATGTGATACCGTCCCTTGCGGGGTATTTGTTTTCGCCGATCAGTACAGCGGTCACCGTCGACGGATCAGATATAACCGCCGACTTTACGGCAACAGCATCCGCCGCCGCTACCCACACAATTTCCGGTACGGTTACATCAGGAAGCACAGCTCTGGCCGGTGTAAAAATCAGCCTCACCGGCGACAATACCGGTTCCGTCTTCACGGGTGAAGACGGAACTTATGCCTTCACGGGGCTTGCAGACGGCGACTACACTGTAACTCCGTCCCATAGCCATTATATATTTGATCCGGTCAGCACGCCGGTCACGATCAGCGGATCGAATATGGTTGCCGACTTTGAGGCAACAGCGTCTTACATTATTTCCGGCACGGTTGCATCAGGAGGTACGGCGCTGGCCGGTGTAACAATTAACCTCACCGGCGACAATACCGGTTCGGTCACCACGGGTTCGGATGGAATTTACGCCTTCACGGGGCTTGCAGCCGGCAGCTACACTGTGACGCCGTCCCTTTCGGGGTATTCGTTTTCTCCGACGGATATCTCTATCCCAACATTGAGCGCCGATACTGCGGATCAGAATTTCATAGCAACTGCCGTAGAATAAACGCAGTCTGACCTTGAAGGAACCTGGTATGGGCACAGAATGTCTGACTCAATTTAGATGAAAATTTCCAGTTGTCCGCCCCATTCCTCGCTTACTTAATGAGGAATGGGGTTTCTTTCTTAAGCTCTCAAACGGAATTTGTTTAATCATTTCCGTCCAAGCTCTTCGCTTTTTTGATTACAGCCATGCCCGATGTAAAACATTCTTATTATCAATCAACAACCGCATATAATCCAGTTCCAGAGAGATCATTTCCGTGTCTTTCCTGCGCAGCCATTCCGACAGCCAGGCGAAACGAAGCGCGACGATAAATTCCACCAGATACTTCCAGCTTGTTTCGGATATAAATCCGGCGTCTTTCATCCCGGTAATAAAACTTTTAATCAGTTCTCCCGTCAGGCTTTGCGGATCTTCACTCCCGATACAGCCGACCAGATTGGCTATATCGTACAGCTCGCTTTTATAACCGCAAAATTCCCAGTCAATGACACATTGAATATCCGTATCGGACCAGATAATATTCAACGGATGATAATCGCCGTGGCAAAAAGCGACAGGCAGCTTTCCATACACGGGCATAAAATCTTTTTCCAGAAAAGCGGCAACATCTTCAATGACATCTTGGATATCATGATTATAAAGATTAATTTCGCGGATTAATTTATCAATGTAACCGGGAAGAGAAAATACGCCGCCTGAAAAAGACATCTTTTCGGACTTGCGGCGCAGCTCAATAAGAAAAGCAGCCAGCTTCGGACCCCGCCATTTTTCATACATGTATTTTTCACGGTCCAGTTCAACGCCCTGAACAAAGGGAATCATCTGCCAGAAATCATTTTTGAATTGTATGATATGTTCGCCACCTTGAGAGGCCAGATACGGCTGAACATGCGCCAGATTTTCTTTGGCCAGAAAATCCAGTCTCGCGGCAATCCGTCTTTTGTTTTCCAGCAGCTTATCAGGAATTTGCTCCATCACAAAAAAACTGCCGTGAAAATCTTCTATCACAACGCGAAAAAGAGAGCGTTCCGGACTTCCCTGAATGAGCATATGGGAATGGATTTTTTTCAGACGCACCGGCCAGAGTGCGACAACGGCTTTCAAGATTTCTTCTTTCATGAAAGATTTTTAACCGGCTTTTATCATGAACTCCGTGCTCAAGGGTTGCCCTGTTTGGAGTTTTTCTTATACGATAAGGTTTTTACTCTATTTTCGGGATAAGCGACAAAGTTTTCATCTGTTGTGCTGACCCGCTCCTGCCTGAACATCATCTCGAGGAAAGCAAAGAACTTGCGTTTGAATTCGTCCCAGCTCTTCACTTGCAGAGCGTGGTTGCAGAGAAACATTGGCCGGCAATGATACATGATATAGGCCTTTCTCGTCATCTTATCAATTTCTTCACTGGTTAAAGAAGTCCAGGGTCGGGAAAGAGGCTTATCCCCGGCGTTACCCAATATGTACTCGCGCCAATAGTCGGAGCCGGTATTTTTGACCATCTGCTTCCAGTAGGGAGTGAGCGGCTTGGCGGTCAGCTTGGAAAACTGGACGTAATCGAGTTTCAATGATTTGGCAAACTTTACCGTTTGGCTGAAAGTTTCCTGCGTCTCCCCCGGTGATCCGACCAGGAAAAATCCCAGCGCCCTGATGCCGACGCCCTTGGTGGCTTCAATGGTGTCGCGGATCTGCTGAAGCCTGATACCTTTGTTGAGGCGGTCCAAAATTTCCTGCACGCCCGACTCAATTCCAAAATAGATGCGCGAACATCCCGCCATCCGCATCTTGCGCAGCAGCGTTTCATCAACGTAATCAACACGGGTGCGGCAGGCCCATGTTATATCCAGACGGCTTTCGATGATGCCGTCGCAGATGTCTTCAATACGCCGGCGGTCCATGCAGAAATCGTAATCAAAAAAGTC
>JAJFTS010000299.1 GCA_021372815.1 Deltaproteobacteria bacterium
GTCATTGCACCGCTGCCGAATGTGGCGGCCAGACCGGCCACCGTGACAGAGTGTCAGAGACGGGCACAATGATCGACATTATTGGTGCCGATGGCCGCCCGTATAAATTTCTGGAACAGATAATTTTCTTCGTTGGTACAGCGCGCGGAAGACAAGCCGGCAATACTGTCGGCGCCGTTTTCTTTTTTGATTTTGGCAAGCTTGTCCGCTATAAATGTAAAGGCTTCATCCCAGGTCGCTTCCTTGAAGTCTTCATTTTTCTTGTAGCGGATCATGGGTTTTTTCAGACGATCGGGATGCGCTACGAAATCCATACCGAAACGTCCCTTGACGCAAAGGCTTCCGCCGTTGGGCTGGCCGTATTCGCGGTTGCCCATGACCTTGACGATTTTATTATCTTTGGTGTAGAGATCCATCTGACAGCCGACACCGCAATAGGTGCAGGTGGTTTTTACTTTATTGAGTTCCCAGGGACGACCGGCAAATTTCGCCTGCTTGAATGTAATGGCGCCGGTGGGACATACCTGAGCGCACTCGCCGCAAAAAACACAGGTGGAATTGAAGTAATCTTCGTCAAAAGCCGGTCCTACTTTAGCATCGGAGCTGCGCTTGGCAAAATCCAGTACTTCATTAACCTGAATTTCATTGCACGCCCGAACGCATCGTCCGCAGAGAATGCACTTGTTCAGATCGCGCTGAATCATGGAATTGCTGTTATCCAGCGCGTAGCCGGGCGATTCGATATTAAAACGGGGCTTATCGATTTTCAGCCAGTAAACCAGATTCTGCAATTCGCACTGGCCGTTTTGTTCGCAGGTCAGACACTTGTGATCACCGGATGACCAGAGCAATTCAATGATCATTCTCTGAGCATTGCGCACCGCGTTTGTGTTGGTGCGAATGACCATATTCGGCGTTACCGGCATGCAGCAGGCGGCGACCAGAGAACGTGCGCCTTCCTGCTCCACAACGCAAACACGGCAGGCGCCGACGTTGGTTGTTTTCGCGTAATGACAAAGGGTGGGAATAAATATGCCGTTGTCACGGGCGCACTCCAGAATCGTTTGCCCGGCAATCGCTTCCACATCTTTGCCGTCTATTTTTACAGGTACTTTATTTTCCATTTTCTTCTCCAATCCGTAGAAAATTAATTTTTATTTTTCTTGCCGAAACATTAATGTCAGATTTGTTTGCGGGTTCTATAGTGGGAAGCGACTATCTTGTCAATCATGTCAATTTTGACTTATGTCTTTTATGATCAATTACTTACATAATCTAATCAACAAAGAAAGCTTATCCGTAAGCAAGATTTTTCGGTTGAAAATCGATCTTTATTTGGAGGGAGAAGATATAATTATTAAAAATAACATTCCATGAACTTACAGAAAAACAATTTATTTTCTATTTTGTTTTCTCTTTGCCCAAGGCAATCTACAGCATAGCAATGTCTATTCCAGGATCAAAGACATCCGGCATTGCCGGCAGTCGAATTCGAGACGATAGGTATGATGAGCATCCCTAAGATGTAAAGGCTCTTTTATGGAGAATCTCTGCTTTTGTAATTTCGGACATAAATCCAGTTGATGCCGGATGCAGTAGCGTGTAGTCATCACCGTTTTTCCCCTGATATCGGAAAGGGTTTCAAAGGCCGGCTCAGTGACGGTTGCACCATGGCGCTCATAAAATTTCCGGGCAAGGGCATTGAAAACATTCGCATGGAAGTCCAATTTCTTTTCCGGATACGGGAAGTCATTGGGTATAAATGGTCTGGTCTCGCGGGAGTATGTTTCCTGCCGGAGTCCTGTAAGTTGCTCTAAAACCTTCCGTCGAAGACCGTTTAAAATACTTGCGGAAAGAAAGCCCGGTTCCTGCGGCTTAATTTCCAGTCTCACCGTCCGGAAAGGTGTGTTGCCGGTGCTGGTTAGATGTTTCTCAATCTGCTTTCTGGCTGTGTCGGGATTCCGCGACGTTTCAAAAAGAACATCCTTTACAACATCGGCCTCATTGCCATCTTCATCTTTTGCCTTCAGGCGAATAAAGGCATCCTCCTGAAAAAAATCCATTTTCACAGCGATCAGACGTCTGGTCGATGGTTTTTTTAAAATTCGGGTAAAGGCCATATCGAGGTTGCGATAAACGGGCGTACCGATCTCCAGTCCACTCATGCTGTTCGGGTAGATTTTTGCCTTCTCGACCCTCTCCACTCTTAATCCGGCCAGATCGCTTTGCCGTGTGAAAAAGCAAAGCCCGTCTCCGTTTTGCAGATCATGACGGTCCATTTTGAAAAAATCCTTCCCCAAAACGGTAATTTTTCCCAAATACTGTCCGATGGATTTCTGCGTGTCGATGGAAGCAATCTTTTCTCTTTTGCCGGAAAGAAAGTATTGCGTATAGCCCCGATTGAATGTCCTTTCCGGATCCGGCATAAACGTAAGTTCGCTTACGCCGGAACTGCTGCGCCGGTAACCG
>JAJFTS010000307.1 GCA_021372815.1 Deltaproteobacteria bacterium
TTATCCCGTTTTGACCGACATATTTAAATTTAATTAAAAAAGCGGTTGATGCATGATGAAAATAACACTTATCACGGTTTGCCTGAACAGCGCGGCAACGATCGGGGAAACCCTGGACTCCGTCGCTGCGCAGTCGTACAAAAATATTGAACACATCGTTGTTGACGGCGGCTCTTTGGACGAAACGCCGGCCATTGTCCGTGCCTGGAAAAAACATCCGGTTCACTTTATCAGTGAGCCGGACAAGGGCAAGTACGACGCGATGAATAAAGGCATTCGTCTGGCCACGGGAGATGTTATCGGGATACTTAATTCCGATGATATCTATTACGATGCCCATGTCCTGGAAAATGTTACCCGAACCATGAATGACCGCACCGTAGACGCCTGTTACGCCGATTTGATTTATGTTGATAAGAATAATCCTGAGAAAACTATCCGTTACTGGAAATCCCGTTTTTTTAAAAAAGGATTGTTTGCCAGGGGGTGGATGCCTGCCCACCCTACCTTTTTTGCCCGCCGGTCGGTTTATGAAAAATACGGTTTGTTTGATTTGAACTATTCCTTTGCGGCGGATGTTGAACTTTTAGCCAGGTTTATGGAAAAATATGAAATTGAATCGGTCTATATTCCGCAAATATTTATCAGAATGAGATCCGGAGGGGATTCCAATAACTCCCTGCTCACTATTGTCAGGCAAAACATCGAAATTTATCAGGCCTGTAAGAAGAATAACCTTCAAATTTCTTTGGGTGCTTTCTTTTTTACGAAAATTGCTGCGCGAATCAGACAATTCTCTTCAAGACCGCCGCATCAATAACTATGGAATCTTTTTAGAATCATTGTGGCTCCTTTCTATTTCTCAAAGTTATAAAAAATAAAATAAAATTTTATACTCCGTCCGTTGCCGTCCGTATGCCGTATTAACCGGATAAGGAGTTAAAATAATTGATGGTTCGCTTATGGCATGATTTAATCGTATTTATGTAATTTTATCTTGACAATAAGTCCAATCTTGTGTGGTATAACGTATTAAAATTTATTGGATTAACCAAGGAGGTTGAGAAGCAAAGTTATGGCTAAATATGTGTACTCTTTCTCGGAAGGATATGGAAAAAGCAAGAATCTTTTGGGAGGCAAGGGCGTCGGACTTGCAGAAATGGCGCATCTGAAAATTCCTATTCCGCCGGGTTTTACAATTACTACAGAAGTTTGCACGGCCTTCTATGCGAATAAGGGCCGTTATCCTCAAGGATTAAAAGAGCAGGTTTTAAAGGCGCTGCAGAAGATGGAGAAGGAAACCGGAATGAAATTCGGCGATCCGAAAAATCCTCTTTTGTGTTCCGCCCGTTCGGGGGCTCGTTCCAGCATGCCCGGCATGATGGAAACGGTTTTAAATATCGGCCTGACCTCGAAGACGATTGCCGGTATGATTGAAAAAACCAAGAATCCCCGTTTCGTTCTGGATTCTTACCGCCGTTTGATTCAGATGTACTCGGACGTCGTCATGGAGAAAGCCGAAGGGATCGAACCGGAAGAAGGTATGGGTGTTCGCCAGCAGCTGGAACGGGAACTGGCGGCGATGAAAGAAAGCCGCAATGCCAAATCGGATGTTGATCTTACGGAAAAAGACCTTGCGGAACTGGCTGAAATCTACAAGGCCAAGGTAAAGGCCGTTCTCGGCAAACCCTTCCCCGATGATGCTATGGAGCAGTTGTGGGGCGCGATCGGCGCGGTCTTCAAAAGCTGGAACGGAAAACGCGCGGTATCTTATCGCCGGATTGAAGGCATTCCCGATGATTGGGGCACGGCGGTCAATGTCCAGGCGATGGTTTTCGGCAACATGGGCGACAATTCCGCCACCGGCGTCGCTTTCACCCGTAATCCCGCCACCGGCGAAAACAAATTCTACGGCGAGTGGCTGCCCAACGCGCAGGGTGAAGACGTGGTCGCCGGTATCCGCACACCCAATCCGATCAATGAAGAAACCCGCCAGTTTGACGATATCGACGGACATCCCTCTCTGGAGAAGGCCATGCCCAAAGCCTACGCCCAGATCAACGGCATTCGCAAAAAACTGGAATCTCACTTCCGGGATATGCAGGACCTGGAATTCACCATTCAGGACGGACGTGTCTGGATGCTGCAGACCCGCACCGGCAAACGCAACGGTCCGGCCGCCGTGCGCATGGCTGTGGAAATGTACAAGGCGAAGATGATCAGCGCCGACGAAGCGGTCTCCCGCGTAACCCCGGCACAACTTGATGAAATGCTTCATCCGATGGTTGATTCGAAAGCCGAAGTCTCGGCGGAATTTCTGGTCAAAGGTCTGCCGGCCGGTCCCGGCGGAGCTGTGGGACAGGTCGCTTTCACCTCCGAGGTGGCGATGGAATGGAAGAAAGAAGGCAAAAAGGTCATTCTGGTTCGTGAGGAAACCAATCCCGAAGACGTGGAAGGCATGCGTGCGGCCGAAGGTGTTCTGACGGCGCGCGGCGGCATGACGTCGCATGCGGCCCTGGTGGCCCGCGGCTGGGGCAAATGCTGCATCGTCGGCGCCGGCGCTCTGCATGTCGATATCCCGCAGAAGATCATGACGGTAGGCGGCAAGACCGTGCGGGAAGGCGACGTCGTCACCCTCAACGGAACCAAGGGACGCGCCTATGTCGGCGCTCTGCCGATGATCAGCGGCGCTGAAGACGATCCGAATTTCGCGATGTTCATGAAGCTCTGCGATTCTTTGCGGCGCCTGAAAATCCGCACCAACGCCGAAACGCCGAAAGACGCCGCCAAGGCTGTGCAGTTCGGCGCCGAAGGCATCGGACTGTTCCGCACCGAGCACATGTTTTACGGCGAGAACAGTGAACAACCGCTGTTTTATCTGCGCAAAATGATTATTGCCGACACGGAGGAAAAACGCCGTGCGGCCTTGGAGGAATTGTTCCCGTTTGTCAAAGGCTTTATGAAAAAGACAATTGAAGCCATGGGCGGAAGACCGGTCACCATCCGTCTTCTGGATCCTCCTCTGCATGAATTCGTGCCGGAGAATCCCGATGAACGTGCCCGTCTCGCGGAAAGCCTGGGCATTTCCATAGAGAAATTGAACAGCCGTGCAGAAGGTTTGCACGAAACCAATCCGATGATGGGGCATCGCGGCGTGCGTCTGGGCATTACCTATCCGGAAATCAGCGAAATGCAGATTCGCGCCATTCTGGAAGGAGCGGCTGAACTGATCCAGGAAGGCCAGAAAGCGTTTCCGGAAATCATGATTCCGGTTGTCTGCGATGTGGCTGAATTCAGGAATCAGGCGGCTTTAGTGAAAAAGGTTTATCCGGAAGTGCTGGCCAAATATAATCTCAAGAAAATACCGTATATGGTGGGCACCATGATCGAAATTCCGCGGGCGGCCCTGCTGGCCGACAAGATTGCCGAAGAAGCGGAATTCTTCAGTTTCGGAACGAACGATCTGACCCAGATGACTTACGGCTTCAGCCGTGATGATGTCGGCGCGTTTGTGCCCGGCTATCTGGCCAAAAAAATCATTCCGGTTGATCCCTTTCAGATTCTCGATCAGACCGGCGTCGGCCAGCTGATTCAGATGGGGGTGGAAAGAGGACGCAGCGCGCGTGCCGGCCTGAAGGTCGGTATTTGCGGTGAGCACGGCGGCGAGCCTTCGAGCGTCATGTTCTGCCATCGTGTGGGCATGGATTATGTCAGCTGTTCGCCCTATCGTATTCCGATCGCACGCCTGGCTGCCGCTCAGGCCGCCGTGGAGGAGAAAAAGAGCTTGCCGAAGCCGAAAGCCAAAGCGAAGGTAACAGCGAAGCCGAAGGCAGCGGCAAAACCAAAAGCGAAAGTAAAAAAAGCGAAAAAGTAACGTAAATAATTAACCATAGAGCGCCGGATTTTAGTGTCCGGCGCTCAGATTAATTAAATAAGGAAAATATTTTTATGGAAATAGCTGTAAAAAACGAGAAATTGAAAAAGTGGGTGGAAGAAATTGTCCGGATGTGCACACCCGATAAAGTATACTGGTGCGACGGCTCCAAAAAAGAATACAACGAACTGATGTCGCAGATGGAAAAAAGCGGCATGGCGACCAAACTGAAGAAAAGAAGAAACAGCTTTTTGTTCCGTTCCGATCCGTCGGATGTGGCGCGCGTGGAAAGCAGAACCTATATCAGCACTCCTCAGCAGATTGACGCGGGTCCGACGAATAACTGGGTTGCCCCCGACGAATTGAAGGCGACGATGAAGTCCCTTTACACGGGATGCATGAAGGGGCGCACGATGTACGTGATTCCTTTCTCCATGGGGCCGGTTGATTCGCCGATTGCCAAAATC
>JAJFTS010000258.1 GCA_021372815.1 Deltaproteobacteria bacterium
TTTTTTACAAAGGCTGATATTTTCTTTTTGGTTATGAATTTGTTTCCATTAATTTCCTTGTTTCCTTCAGCCAAATCATTAAGTATAATTTATATTTAATTGACAAAGTTACCGTATTTGTTATAGGAAAAGCATCTTAAAAAAGATTGGCCATTAATTGGGAAAATTAAAAATTATAAAGTAATTTCAGGTGTGTATGATGAAAGAGATTAATATCGGTTTAATCGGTTTCGGCACCATCGGGACTGGCGTAGTTAGACTGCTGCGGCAAAATGAGGAACTGATTACTGAAAAATTAGGCGCCAGGCTTGTTTTAAAAAAAATCGCCGATATTGATATTGCGACATCGCGCGGGATTAAAATAAATAAAGGGATGTTGACCACAGATGCCCGCGAAATAATCAACGATAAAGACATTCCCATTGTTATCGAATTGATGGGCGGATATGAACCGGCGCGCACTTTTGTTCTCGAGGCTATTGCCAAAGGCAAGCATGTGGTTACCGCCAATAAAGCGCTTCTGGCGACATACGGTAATGAAATATTTCCGGCGGCTCAGAAAAGAGCGGTGGATATCGGTTTTGAAGCCAGTGTCGGCGGAACCATTCCGATCATCAAGACATTAAAAGAAAGCCTTGTCGCCAACAGGATAAATTCCGTGATGGGCATTATGAACGGTACCTGTAATTTCATTTTGACCAAAATGACCGACGAAGACAAGCCCTTTGATGTTGTTTTAAAAGAAGCGCAAAAACTCGGTTTTGCCGAAGCGGATCCTACTTTCGATATCGAAGGGATTGATACCGCTCATAAAATGGCGATCATTCTTTCACTGGCTTACGGTAAAAAAGTCAATCTGAAAGACATTTATCTGGAAGGCATCACTAAAATCAGCCGCGAGGATATTGCCTTTGCCCGGGAGTTGGGCTACCGCATAAAATTGCTGGCCATAGCCATGCTTAGAAACGGCGCTGTAGAGGCAAGAATTCATCCGACGATGATTCCTTCGACCCATCTTCTGGCCAATGTGAACCAGAATTACAATGCGTTTCATATCATGGGTGATGCTTCAGGACCTGTTTTTCTTTTCGGGCAGGGTGCGGGAATGATGCCCACCGCCAGCGCGGTGTTCAGCGATATCATAGACAGCGCCCGCAACGTGTTAAACGGATTTAACTGCCGGGGGCCGTTGCGCTCAATCAGTGAAACGGCCATGACGAAGATAAAACTTATTCCGATGGATGATATTGAAACGAAATATTACTTCCGTTTTTCAGCGCTTGACCGCCCGGGTGTTCTTTCCAAGATATCAGGAATTCTCGGTAAATATAATATCAGCATTGCGGCCTGTATACAAAAGGCGAGAGGTAAAAAAGGCGCCGTGCCGATTGTTATGACCACCTATAAAGCTAAGGAAAAGGATGTTCAAAAGGCTCTGAAGAAAATAGATAAATTAGACGTGGTACATGGCGAGACTATTCTCATCAGAGTGGAAGATGATTTAAATTAAAATATCACGGGCATAACGAAACCCTCCGCCTTTGGCGGGATTGTTCGACTTGAAAATTTTAATGCGTTTCACTTTTAAAATTTGAGTTTCAATTAAAACGAAAGCTTTTAGAATATTAATATGAAATATGTGATTTTACTTGGCGATGGAATGGCCGATTATCCGGTCGAAAAACTGGGCGGAAAGACTCCGCTGCAGTGCGCTTTTACTCCTTTTATGGATCAGATTGCCGCCGAAGGAACTCTGGGACTTGTGGATACAATTCCTGACGGATTGGTTCCGGGCAGTGATGTAGCCACTTTAAGCGTCCTGGGTTATGACCCCCGTGAAACATATTCCGGTCGCGGACCTCTGGAAGCGGCCAGTATGGGAATAAATCTGGGACCGAATGATGTCGTTTATCGATGTAACCTTGTAACAATAGGAGACAAGGATTCTCCCGGGGCGTTTATGGATGATTTTACTTCCGGGCATATTACCAGCGAAGAATCCAGAGAAATTATTCTCGATATCAATAAAGAAATAGGGCGGCCGCCGTATCAGTTTTTCCCGGGGGTAGGTTACCGGCATTTGTTTGTCTGGCGCGATGCTCCTTCTGCTCCGGAAACAACTCCGCCCCATGATATTACCGGTAAGCAAATTGCCGAATATCTTCCGCGCGGAAATTCTGCCGAAGAAATCAATACCATCATGCGGCGGGCGTCGGAAATTTTGAAAAATCATCCTGTTAATACCAAAAGACAGGAAACGGGAAAAAAGCAGGCGAATTCCATCTGGCTTTGGGGGCAGGGAAAGAAACCGCAATTGGTCCCGCTTACTCAAAAATATTCCATTCAGGGCGGGATGATTTCAGCGGTTGATCTGCTCAAAGGCATAGGAAGTATCGCCGGGTTGAAAGTCTGTCCGGTTGAAGGCGCGACCGGCTACATTGATACCAATTATGAAGGCAAAGCTAAAATGGCGCTGGATGTCTTAAAATTTATGGACTTTGTTTTTGTTCATCTGGAAGCTCCGGATGAAATGGGACATGAAGGCAACGCCGAAGGCAAAATTCGCGCAATTGAACTCTTTGACGAAAAAATAGTAGGACCGATTTTAACTAATGTCGGCTCTTTGGGCGATGATTACCGTATTATTGTTTTAAGCGATCATCCTACACCAATTAAAGTTAGAACTCACGTCGGTGATCCCAGTCCCTTTGCTGTTTTATCTTCCCGTAAAGAAGAAAACAGGGCGGCAGGCTTGCCCTTTAATGAAATAAACGCTAAAGGAAGCGGGCTTTTGATTTCTCCAGGTTGTCTGCTGATGGAAAAGTTTATTAAAGACTGGGGGAAAGTTGTCGGTTCGTAATTTGACTAAAGTCAGGGTGCTTTTTGCCGATACTGACGCCATGGGGGTTGTTTATCATACAAACTACATAAAATGGTTTGAACTGGGCCGGAACGAGTTCATGCGGCAACTGGGCGTTCCCTACACGGAAATGGAAAAACTGGGTCTGAATCTTCCGTTAATAAAGGTCAGTTGCGAATATCTGAAGTTTGCTACGTATGATCAGCTTTTAACTGTTGAAACGGAGTTTGATTATATCAGAAGAGCAACTGTCAGATTTAATTCCAGGATATGGGATGAAAATATGGAAAAACTGCTGGTGGAAGGATATACCATTCACGCCTGCATAAATCATGAAGGTAAAGTGCGCAGAATACCTCAACTGCTTCTTGAGTTGATTAACAAATATAATATTAGTAAAGGGGAATAACATGGCGGAAAAATTAACAAAACAAGACTTGGAAGGTCCGGATGCTTTTCAATCCACTGTTGAAGTGATACGTGACTATATTTCTGAAAACAGGAAACGCTTTTATTCCATTGTTACGGCGATTGGAATTGCCGTTGTGGTGACAATCGGCATTTACATGTACTGGGGCCATTATCAGTATTCAGCGAAAGAAATGTATGCGAAAGCCCAGAAAAACATAGCTCAAAACATGGAAACTCCTGAGGCAATCCAGGGAAATATTAAGATTTATCAGGAATTGATCGATAAATATCCCCATAGCTGGAGCGCGAGGATGGCACATTATCATCTGGGAAATATTTATTATAATGCAGGGCAATACGATAGCGCTATTGCCGATTATAAAAAGTTCATTTCTTCCCGGATTTCCGACAAGGCAGGAATAAAGTATTTAGCGCTGACTTCAATAGGATATTGCTATGAGGCAAAGAAAGATTTTAAATCGGCGCTGGAATATTTTGAAAAAGCGCAAAAAAGCAAAAAATCCGGTTTTGAATCGGTTGCTTTCAGTAATATCGCCCGAATTTACGAACAAATGAATGATAAAAAAAGCGCTTTGGAAAATTACAATAAAGCTCTGGAAAAGACCACGGAGCCTTCCAAGGTTATTTTTATCAAATACAAAATATCCTCTCTTAGTTAGAGTTTAACCGGAGGTTTAATCTTTTGAAAGTTTTAATGTCAGGAAATGAAGCTATCGCCCGTGGTGCGTATGAAGCGGGTGTGAGGTTCGCCGCAGCTTATCCGGGCACTCCCAGCACTGAAATTATGGAAGAGTTTTCCAAATATGACGGTGTATACGCGGAATGGTCAACCAACGAAAAGGTTGCCGTGGAAGTGGCCATCGGCGCTGCGCTCGCCGGAGAAAAATCATTGGCGATTATGAAGCATGTCGGGGTGAATGTTGCCGCAGACCCGATTTTTACGGTCAGTTATACCGGAACCAACGGAGCGTTGGTCATTATCAGCGCGGATGACCCGTCTTTGCACAGCTCGCAGAATGAGCAGGATAATCGCAATTATGCCCGATTTGCCAAAATTCCCATGCTGGAACCGGCCGATGCTCAGGAAGCCAGAAAATTCATCAAGCTCGCCTTTGAAATCAGCGAAAAGTTCGATACGCCGGTTTTTTTGCGTTCCACTACAAGAGTTTCTCATTCAAAATCAGTGGTGGATATTGAAGAACCGGAAAAATACAAGGATAGGACCGGATTTGTTTATAACGCAGAAAAATATGTCATGGTTCCTAACTGTGCGCGCCTTAGACGGGTGGAAGTGGAAAAACGCCAGAAGGCGCTCAAAGAGTTCGTGGAAACATTCCCCGAAAACAGGATGGAAATCAACAATCAGGAAGCGGGGATTATTACCGCCGGGATGCCCTACAACTATGCTAAAGAAGTATTTCCCGATTATTCCTATCTGAAACTGGGCATGGTTTATCCCTTGCCGGAAAAATTGATACGCGATTTTGCCTCTAAAGTTAAAAAAATATATGTTATCGAGGAATTGGATCCTTTTCTGGAAGAACAGATCAGGGCTATGGGCATTGAAGTAATCGGTAAGGCAATATTCCCCTATACCAATGAATTTGAGCCGGGAATTATCAGGGAGTCGATTGAAAAAAATACAAAAGGGGCTGTTTCACCTTATAAAGAAACTCTGGCGCCGCGTCCGCCGAATCTCTGCCCGGGATGTCCGCATCGCGGATTGTTTTATGCTTTGAGAAAAAACAAGGTATATGTTCACGGCGACATCGGCTGCTACACCTTATCCTATATGAAGCCGTTGCAAGGATTGCATTCCTGCATTTGCATGGGGGCCAGTATCGGGATGACGCATGGTATGAGCAAAGCCATGAAAGAAAAAGGGAAGGGTAAGGTTGTCGGAGTCATCGGTGATTCTACCTTCCTGCATTCGGGAATTACCTCGCTTTTAAATATGGCTTATAACAACAGCGACGCTTTAATTATCATTCTCGATAACAGTACAACAGCGATGACCGGCATGCAGGAACATCCCGGAACCGGTTATACCCTGATGGGAAGGGAAGCGAAAAAAGTTAATCTTATAGATTTGGTTTCATCTTTAGGTATTGAAAATATAAAGATAATAGATCCTATAGATCAAAAAGCAACAGGAAGCGCTATCAAGGAGGAACTGGCCAAAGACGGCCCTTCGGTTATTATTGCTCAAAGGCCTTGTGCTTTATTCAAACGCAGCAAAATTAAACCAAAACCGGCGCTGAAAGTTGACCAGGATAAATGTGAAGGGTGCCGGGCATGTATCGATTTGAACTGCCCGCCTATTGCCTGGAAGAAAGGCGTGACGAAAGAAGGGTCCAAGCGCAAGGGAGTGGCCGTCATTGATGAAACTCTTTGCAACGGTTGCGGCCTGTGTGCGCAGATATGTAAATTCGGAGCTATAAGTTAGATTAAAGGAATGAATGTAAATGTATGATAATGAAGTGAAAAGTATTTTATTTGCTGGTGTCGGCGGACAGGGGATCTTACGGGCGAGCGATATCATCTGTGAAGTAATAATGGAGGCCGGTTTTGACGTTAAAAAAAGCGAGGTTCACGGTATGGCTCAACGCGGCGGTTGCGTAACCAGCCATGTCCGTTACGGTAAAAAAGTTTTTTCACCGCTGGCAGAGACCGGAAGCATCCAGACACTGGTTTCCTTTGAAAAAATGGAAGCTCTGCGTTACCTGAAATTATTAAGAAGCGACGCCGAGATTATAGTGAACTCGGAAGAAATTTATCCTCCTGCAATAAATATGGGCGATATGCCTTATCCTGATAAGGCGATTGATTTTTTAAAGAAGAATTACAAAAAAGTTATTAGTTTCAACGCGGCCGAATTGGCCCAAAAAGCCGGCAATATAAAAACTGCCAATGTGGTTATGCTGGGTGCTTTATCCAATCTTATGCAGATTGACAAATCAATCTGGGAAAATGTCATCAAGAAATCATTTCCTGAAAAGTTGATAAAAATTAATTTAGAGGCTTTTCAAATGGGAATTAATGCTTAAAATAAAGCCTGAATGTTCCACTGAGATATGTACAATAAATAAAGGTTTGTAATTTATATATGGCAGAAGACTATTATCAGGTTTTAGGGGTTGATAAAAAAGCGTCAGCCGATGAGATTAAGAAAGCATATCGAAAACTTGCCTTGAAATGGCATCCGGACAAGAATCCCAATAATAAAGCAGCGGAAGAAAAATTCAAGAAAATCAGCGAAGCTTATGCTGTTTTAAGCGATACAGAAAAACGTCAGCAGTATGATCAGTTTGGTTCGGCGGATCAGTACCGACAGCAGTATTCACAGGAAGACATTTTCCGTAACTTCGATCTTGATGAAATATTAAAGAGTTTCGGTTTTAGTGGCGCAAGGGGAGGCCGGACGACTTTTCGTACAACAAGAAGGGGAGGCGGCGGGGCACGCGATGATTATGACGATCCTTTTGCCGGCATCTTCGGCGGTATGGGAGGCGGCGGTCAGCAATATGCTAATATGCCTCAAAAAGGACAGGATGCCGAATATAACTTATCGATTACATTGGAAGAGTCTGTATTTGGTGCGGACAAGAAAATTTCTTTTCAACTGGAAAATCGCATTGAAGACATCAGTGTAAAGATACCCGCAGGAATCAGTACTGGTAAAAAGCTGAGATTGCCCGGTAAGGGATTGTCTGGTTATAACGGAGGTCCGAGCGGTGATTTATACTTAAATATAAATGTTTTGCCTCATCCTATTTTCGCCCGGGACGGAAATGATCTTTATATAGAAAAAACGATAAAATTTACCCAGGCGGTTCTGGGAATTACTATTGACGTTCCCACGCTCGATGGAACTACGAAACGAATTAAGATTGCCCCCGGCACTCAAAATAACACAAAAATTCGTATGAAGGGTTTCGGCGTTCCGAGTTTAAAGGGTGCTCCTAAAGGCGACCAATATGTAAAAATTAATATTGAGGTTCCCCGAAAATTATCCGATCGCCAAACAAAAATTATTCAGCAACTTGCCGAAGACGGAATTTGATATTTGTTATTGCAAATTTACAGCAGCGAACAGCCATCCCGGCGCATGCCGGGTAAAAATCAAATAATCATTTATTTCTAACTATTTGCGACTTATGATAGCCCACCATCAGCTATCTTCTAATTTAAACCTTAGGTCTTATAAGATATGTTATGTAAACATAATAGAAATGAATAATAATTTGATATTTATTTATCCTTAATCGGCTATCGTCCTGAAATTGAAATATTATTTAGTTGGCTAAAAGCTTTTCGAATATTGAAGGTATGAATTGAGCTGTCATCTTTCGAGCTGTGCGACCAGTTAACGCCACTATCAGCTTCTTGTCTGGCAATTTTCAAATATTCTATAAAGACATTTTGATTTTGTTGATTTCCCTTTTTCAAAAATACGCCTTCAATTAAAGCAATCGTTTCTATCTCAATTTGAAGCAAAATTTGAATTTGCTGGTCGGTAGTCATTGAAGATGGCATAACAACTCTGAAAGGTCTAATATCTCCTTGCTTTAAATCCTTTAAATATTTTTTGAGAATTATTGAAGCCAGTTTTTCGCTTGCTTGTGAAGGTGATTTTATATCAACACAACCGGACGCTGTCTTATCATTATAGGATAAGCATACCGTTACAGAATATGGCTCTGCCGTCGGTAATAGCAGCTCTTTTCCGGAAAGTGAGTTGAAATTAGGCGTACGAAACTCGGAGGACTGCTCAAATGTCTTGAAAAGGTTTCCGGAAATATTGGATTGCTGAATCTGACCGGATATTGATAAATTCGTTGATGTTGGAGTTGATGAAATTATGGAATTTTGGTTGACATTCTGAGTTTCGGGAAAACTGGAAATCGGTGTTGATGAAATTGGTGTCACAGGAGGTGTTGCTGTCGTCTGATTTCCCCAGGTTTGAGAAGAAACGGTTGCGCCAGATATAGATAAG
>JAJFTS010000312.1 GCA_021372815.1 Deltaproteobacteria bacterium
CAAAAAATTCACCTTCCGGCAGATTTTTCATCGCCAGGTCAACCATAAACCCGCCGATAATCAGTCCCGGCGCGAGATTGCCGTGAAAAGATTTTACCAGATGGAGATACTCTTCATAGGAATAGGTACAAATGTTCATAATTTTTCAAATCCTCCCAACTCTCCTTTAGAAAAGGAGGGGTATATTTTTTATATTAGCCCCGCGTCGCTGCGCTCCTGGGATAAGTGAGACTAAAAATTTCAATGCGCTGCGCTCCTGAAATTGTCACTAATCCCGCGTCGCTGCGCTCCTGGGATAAGTGAGACTAACCAATCTGACGGCGCTACGCTTGTCACATTGGAGTCTCACTAATACACCAATGTCAGTCTCGGTTCGCGTGCCGCGCGCAGAGCCACTTCCGCCGACGGCTCGCGGGTAATCATCCTCTGCATCCATTGATCATCTATCTTGCCTTCCACAACCGGCAGAAGTTCGTCAGCCAGATACAATGCTTCGGTTATATCGTGCGTTACATAAATTATCGGGAAAGACATCTTTTTTTTCAAATGTTTCAATTCTTCGCGCAGACCGCGGCGCGTAATGGCATCCAGCGCGGAAAAAGGTTCATCCAGAAGAAGGATGCGGGGATGTCTGGCCAGCGCCTGACAAATCGCGCAACGCTGTCGTTCTCCGCCGGAAACCATGTGCGGCTTGCGTTTTTTTAAATGATCGATTTTGAAAATTTCGAACAGTTCGTCGACTTCCTTTTTATCCACGGCGGCAAAAGCCGCATTGTCAAAAAGATTCAAATGCGGAAAAAGATTATAGTCCTGAAACACATATCCCAGACGGCGCTTCTGCGGCGCGATGTTAATCCCGCGCACGGAATCAAACCAGACTTCATCCCCAAAAACGAGCCGGCCTTCTTCCGGTTTTTCCAGGCCCGCCAGCATGCGGATGATGGTGGTTTTACCGCCGCCGGAAGGACCGATCATCACCATCAGGTTTTTCTTCTCGTAGGAAAATGATATGTCCAGATCAAAATATTTTAATCGTTTTTTAAAAGAAGCTGCAATGGTCATGTACGCGCTCCTTCATTGAGTTTATTGACCAGCAATAAAAAAGCGTAGCTTATCGGAATGAAACTCAGAGCGATCATTCCCGCAGCCTGATAATTCATCATCTCCACGGCTTCATAAATCGCGATGGAGGCAACTTTTGTTTGTCCGGGAACACTGCCGCCGACCATCAGCAAAACGCCGAATGCTCCGATTGAATGCAGAAAAACCAAAATAGCGGCAGCGGCAATGCCGCTTACGGAATTGGGAATAATCACCCGGAAAAATGTCGCCTTTTTGGATAAACCCAGGACATAGGCAGCTTCAAGAAGGCGGCGGTCAATTTTCGAAAAGGCCGCTTTCATCGGCTGGACGGCAAAGGGAATTGAGTAAATAATGGAAGCAAACGTTATCCCGATAAAGGTAAAAAGGAGCGAACCGCCAGTGATCATCCCCCACGTCTTGCCGATAAAACCTTTCGGCCCCATGGCAATAATCAGATAAAACCCGATCACCGTGGGAGGCAGAGCCATCGGCAGATAGATAAGCGCTTCCAGAAACGATTTTCCGGCAAAACGATAATAAGCCAACGCGTAGGCAATGGGCGCGGCGATCATCATCAAAAAAACAGTTGTCACCAGCGCCAGCTTTAACGTTACATAAAGAGCAAGATAATCCACTTAACGATAACCGTACTTAACTTTTATTTCCTTCGCCTCGGGAGAGCTCAAAAATTTTACGAACTTTTCCACGACAGAGCGGTTCGTTGTTCTTTTCAAAATGCAGGCCGACTGAATAATTTCCGGCGCTTCATTGATCACGTAGAAACAACCTTTTTTGCCATCAGGGCTGACTGTGGCCGACATGGCGCAAAACCCGGCATCAACCGCAGATGTTGACGCGTACTGAAACGATTGCGCGATATCCTGCGCATTGACCAGCTTGCTTTGCAGTGTATCCCACATCCCTGCTTTTTCCAATGCTTTTTTAGCGGCGGCACCGTAAGGCGCGGTTTGCGTATTGGCAATAGCTATTTTTTTGACCTGATCATTTTTCAAGGCATCCTGCCATGTTTTTGCCTTGCAGAAATCCTTGTTGGCCGACCACAGAACCGCCTGTCCTTTGGCGTAAATAAACGGCGTATCCGCCATTCCATCTTTGTTCAGCTTGGCCGGTCTTTCCTCGTCGGCGGATAAAAACAAGTCATAAGGCGCGCCGTTGACTATCTGGCTGTAAAGATTTCCTGTTGAAGAAAAAGTGCCGTCCACTTTAATTTTTGTCTTTGCTTCAAAATCAGCCGCCATTTCTTTAAAAGATGAAATAAAGTTTGCCGCTACTGCAACGGAAATTTTTTCCTCGGCAAAAGCGGAGATAGAACTCATCAAAATAATCAAAACAAACGCAACAACAACTCTAAAACTTCTCATCGTCAAAGCTCTCCTTCAAGTGTTTTTATCAATATTCATTTCGGTCATGTCCTCGTTTTCCCGATATGAAATACTGCGGAGCGAACATATGCTAATATTAGCATTATGTCAATAAGGACATACTGGCGGGAATTATAATTATTTACGGAATAGTCTTTGAAAATGGCTTTTAAGCTGTTCTTATATATTCTAAAAATTACATATTATATTGCAAAAAATGTCCCGCTTTTTACAGCGGGACATTTTGATTAACAGTTATTTAAGCTTTTCAATTTTCACCGCGCAAGCCTTGTATTCCGCTGTCTGCGTGACGGGATCGTACACAGGATTGGTCAGCCAGTTGGCGCAGGTTTCCCGGAAATGGAAGGCCATCCAGACCATGCCCTGCGGAACCTGACGGGTAACGTTGGCCTTGAGCTCTACCTTGCCGCGGCGGGATTTCACCAGAATCTTTTCGCCGTGTTCAATGCCCATGGCTTCGGCATCGGCCACGGAGATATCGGCTGTTTCCTCGCCAAGAATATCGTTGATGCCTTCGCATCGTCCTGTCTG
>JAJFTS010000320.1 GCA_021372815.1 Deltaproteobacteria bacterium
TTTATTTTTATGAAGGGAGTGAGGAAGAAATCAGGGATGGCATTGAGGCAATCCTGGCTGGTGAAGACCCAGAACATCTTACAAAACGACAACTCGAGGTTTGCCCCGGCATTATTAATTCAACATTGAACGTTGAACCAAGAATATAGAACAGAAAAACACAGGAGGAGAGCATCATGGGGATAATTATCAAGGAAATTGAAACGGGTTCACTCGAAGAATTAATTAAGGCGCTGCAATCTTTTCCTTCAGATATGCGCCTCGAATTTAACGGCGATTCAGGTGCGGTTATTTCGCATGTGGTACCCGACGAGGGCGACGTTGTCGAGGATCAGAGAGGATATCTACTTTTAGAATCTAAATAAGGAAATCACACAGGAGAAAAAATAATGAAACCCGATTTTATCGAAACCAGCAACACGAAGAAATTTGAAGAAATCTGCGAGGAGCTGACATCGTCGTCATCGCTTGTCGGCCCAAGTCTGGCGCAGGTTACAGGGCCAGCCGGGCGCGGCAAATCGGAAGCGGCAAAACACTATGCAGTCAATTCCACCGCGATTTATATCCCGCCGATGAACATCCGCACACCCGCGATGGTGCTCCGGGAGATCAGCTTCGAACTGGCCGGAGTGCGGCCTTCCAGATCGGACGCCTGCCTGAATGTCATCGGCGAAGAAATGGCCAAGAGCCGCCGCCTGATCATGATCGACGAAGCTGATCTGCTGCAGATGGCGTGCCTCGAAATGCTCCGCAATGTCAATGAGCGCTTTGCCTGCCCGATCATGCTCATCGGCGAGGAAGAACTCAAAGGGAAACTCGGTTCGCGCCGGAGGATCTCCAGCCGCATACGCCGCCGCATGGAATTCGGGCCGATCGGCCAGCACGATATTGCTTATTTCCTCAAAACATCGCTCGGCATCAAGGCCGGGCCCGACGTGACTTCCGCTATCAATAAACACGCAAACGGCGACTGGAGACCGGTTTTAACGGCATCTATCGGCATCGAACGCGCCATGAAGGCCAGCAACGTTAAAGAAATCACGGTGGAGATGGTGAATGATGTCATCAAAAATAATTAGTAGGGATTGTTCCCCGAACAATCCGAACGGCGCGATTGGGAATCGCGCCCTACAAAAAATACCTAAGACCGGCGTGGCGAAAATCATGCGCGAGTGGATGAAGGCGCGCACCGGAACTAAGGCGCAGCGGCGTTTCACCATCGAGCAGATCTGCGATGCCCTGGGCATTAAACCGGGAGTGCAGCACCAGGCCGTGGCAAATGCCTTGTCTGATTTTATGCGGCGGAAGGAAATTGAAACCTACTTTAATAAAAAACACAATCGGCGACAATTTCTCTATGTGCATGACTGGCATAAGGAACTGCGCGGAAAGATTAACCGTAAATTGTTCAAGGCCATGTACGTTTCTCAGGATTTCTCCGTAACGGATATCAAAAGACTAAGCGGCCTGGCCGACCGCAACTGGATCGATAAAGTTGTCCGGAAACTCAAAAAGGACGGCTACATTCAGCAGATACAGCGTCGCCTATGCGCTCATGGGGCCGGAGCCGAAGCCGTCTGGCATGTAGTTAACCGCGATAAATTCAACACGGAATTAATGAGGGAAAAGAAATGAAATATTTAAGGGCAACAATGATAGGTATTTCGTCTTTATATTTCTATTCACCAACGCCGTTTTTTCCTCCCAAGTACCATTATTTTGTTTTGGGTGTCTTTACCTGTTTTCTATTGGAAAAACTGGATTCCCGCCTGCGCGGGAATGACAACGGAGGTGTAAAATAATGCACCGTCATTCTCAAGCATCGCCACAGACGATTCCAGGCACGGATTTCCCTTTTGAAGTCATCAAACGCAAGGGACCTCCGAAGTTACTGACCGACCGCGAAACGAAGCAACGGCGCGGCCTGCTGGCGAAGATCCACGTCGCCAAAAAGCAGATGCAGCTAAATGACGGCGAATACGAAATGATCCTGCGCTCGTTCAAGGTGGCCTCTGCCGGCGACATGACGATGGATCAGCTTGAGGGCATGGTCAAGATGCTGAAGCATTACGGCTGGAAGCCTTCACCCTCCCGCCGCCCTTCGACAGGCTCAGGGGCCGCAGTCGGGAGAGAAGGACAGTTGGTGGCGCTGCGCGCGCGTTGCGTCCAGGCGGCGCGGGAAATCACAAACGGAGACAAGCGGCTGGCCGGTCTGGCTGAGAAGATCTGCGGAACGTCGCAGTTGATCTGGTGCCACAGTGTGCCGAAGTTGGAGCGGCTGCTGGCGGTTTTGGGGAAGATTAAGAGCAGTAAAAGTGAAGAGACGTTCTAAGTTCAACGTTCAATGTTCAATGTTGTCATTCCGGCGCAGGCCGGAATCCAGGAGGAAAAGCAATGGGCGCATTGCCACGATTAAAGAAAAAAGATGAACTGCACTATCGCAAAGGATCAACCAACGAGATCATCAATTGCCGTTATTGCGATAATTATATCAGCGTGGTTGTCGGTCGGGATCTAAACGAGAGACTTATAATGAGCGATCCTCGCTGCAAAGTAATGGGCAATAGGGAATCTATCCGTTATCGCGTGCGTCCGGATTATACCTGCGACGTACAGACACATAAAGGGAGGTTAAGACACAATGAACGAACAGAAACGAAATAATGAAATCGACACAGCGGAAAACAGGAACCGGCTGCTGGCCCAACTCAGCAGCCATATCGGCGAAACCAACGCCATCAGCATGACGGCGCTTTACGAGGCCGTTTTCGATCGGGCATGGGACGATCACGTCAACGACACGCGCAGCCTTCGCCATCTTATTACCATTCTGCGCGACGAAGGCGTGCCGATCTGCTCGGTGTCCTCATCCAACGGCGGCGGATATTATCTAGCCGCTGCCGGAAGCGAGATGGCTGATTTCCTTCGCAAAACCGAACGCCGTGCGATTCGCATTTTACGGCGCAATGCCGCCATGAAAAAGACCTCTCTGCCGAATTACCTCGGACAACTGAAGATTGAAATGGAGGGGCAATGAAAAAACGTTCAACGTTCAAAGTTCAACGTTCAATGGTTGGCACTATAGACCAGGAAAAGAATCCTGAAAAAATGAAACGGCCTGCGCCCTGGCCGGAGCCACCTTCTCCGGTAAAATGCATTAAGGAAGATGCAAACGAAAAGCTCCTGCTGATGAAGCATCTCAACGGGCGCATAGCTGATCTCAAAGCAAAAGCCAGTGCAGAAATGGAAGCCGTGTTGTTACCGTATAAAGCATTTCTTGATGCGTTACAGAATGACAAGGCCGCGCTGGAAAAAGAGCTGACCGCACTGATGAAAAAGAACAAAGGCGTTCTTTTCGATGGAACGGACGTTGTCAACTTGATTCACGGCTCCCTGATCCGCGAAAAAGGCGATCATGTCACTATCCCCAAAACAGCGCTGGCCGCGTGCGAGGAGCAGGGCTTTGATGATGTTATCAAGATCGTAAAATCGTTAGACCGTGACGCCATCGAAAAATGGTCAGACGCAAAGCTGACGCTCATCGGCGCGGAGCGCAAGACGAAAGAAGAATTTACATACAGCCTAAAGGCGGAGGTGTCCCGCAGGGACGGAGGTGGAAAGTGAAAATGATCTTTAATCAGCCGATCTGCACGCGCTGCGCGTGTCATCACAATGATTTGAACTATCCGAACAACTGCGCCATTACCACGGACGTTGAATCCTGCGGCATCGCCGAAATCAAATATCCGCGGCGCATTCAGCGCGCCCTGGCCTGGATAGATAACCACTGGCTGGCGATCGCGCTGATATCGGCTATTTTGTCTCTGATTATATTTTGGTCGCTTTGGGTCTTCAATGCCGGAAATTCCGCCGCCATCGAGAGCCTGCGGATCCGGCAGGACGCCGAATTCAAAAAGATGGAACGCCAAATCACACCGGCAGAATGGGAGCGGCGATATAAAAAACACGGAGTCCAAACGGTTATTTTTGAGCCGGGGAAAGAGCCGTATTTCAGAGATGCCAAAGGCAGGAAGTGCAGGTTTGTGTAGGGAACGTTCAAAGTTCAAGGTTCAAAGTTCAAGGTTAAAAACACGGGAGAGATTATGAAGAAAACAAGGAGAAAACAATCGTGTTTCCGCTGTCGGGCGCTATATGTCGGGTTGGAGGATGCCGTCTGTAAATTGGGTTATGAAATCATACAAAGTTATTTCGGTGATGAGCAGGGATTTTACGCGCCAGCAGACAAAGGTAATCCCTGCCCCAAGCCACTCACGATCAGCAATCTTAAATATGAGCTTGCAAACGAGAGAGTTAACCCGGCACAGCAAAGTTTATGGGGGGGATAATCCATGAGCAGAATATTCGACCATAAAAAACAATATGTATGCACGGAGGTCTTCCGGCTGGAGGACTTGCAAAATCAGGCAGCAGCACTCGAAATAATCGCTTTGGATGATGAAATAGATTTCCCTTTATACCGAGACTTGATGGATGTCCGCCAAGCCATCAATGAATTTATAAAGAATCTGGAAGAACAGGAAAAAGCGCTTGAGTATCTTAAACCTGATTCACGAGTGAATTGTAACACTTTTTTAGAAGGAATGCGGACCTTAAAATATTTATGGGTAAATCGGGAGCGGAGAAAATGACCAACGAAAACTGGGCAAAAGTTGAAGAAGCCTTAAAACATCAATTTAAAATCGTCAAACTAAAATGCGATGACTATAGAGTTGAACTGTATCTGGCCCAGGTCGGCCAGTTCAAATTGTCCATCGGCGTTTATGTGAATGGCTGGTTTAAGGGTGAATGGTTCAAAGATAATAACCTGTCGGAAGAAGCGATCCGCTTCTTTCCTACGCATTATATAAATCGCTATTCCGCGAAGGAAAAGAAATTCTGGACGAAATATCCGTTTGGTAAAAAATATTGCAAAGAGCACGGCATCGATCTCAACGCCCGGAAAGAATATAAAGGCTTCTCCTGGAAATCCTTCCCGGCGCTGAAGCGGCATTTTATTAAGAACAATAAAAGCATTGAACTGATTGAGGTGTAGAAATGGGCATAAGCCCGGTGAATAGTGAATAGTAAATAGTGAATAGTCATTCCCGCGTAGGCGGGAATCCAGGAGAGTAAAAATGGGACAAGGATTTGCTGACGGAATAGGAAAAACAATCGCATTGGGTGTTATCATATTAGTTATTCTTTCTTTTGCTGTAGGAGTTTTTGCAACATGGTTTTTACCTAAATTGTGGATATTTTTAAAGCCCATTATCCACGCAGTTACGGCATAACGCAAAAATCAGCCGGAGCGGGATAGTTCGACTTACGGAATCAAAGATTCCGAGTCTCACTAAACCTTGAACGTAGAACTTAAAACACAGGAGCAAAGCGACGTGAAATTTAACTGCCCATACTGTCGAAAGGAACTGCATTATATGGATATACAAATGTCGAAGGATCTGAATTATGTTTTCAATGCGCTGACAACGCACGATGCCATCAAACGGCACAGCAGCGCGGTCATGGGTTATGTGAGCCTTTTCGGCGTCACGCCGTTTCACCTCAAGGCGGCGAAGTTCCGGCGGATCATGGAAGGCATGGTGAAACTCTTCGACGCTCGGACGTTTAACTACCAGAAAAAGGTTTTCCGGATCAGCCACGCGGGCATTGTCGAGGCGCTCGATATCTGCATCAAAAAGAACTTCAACGAACAACTGGAAAATGACAATTACCTTAAAAAAGTAATGATCGGGATTTCCGAAAGAGAGGAAAAAACAGCCTCGCGCACCGCCGAGAAAGATCTGCGGGAAAAAGAATCCGGTTTGATGGTCGGTAGGCCGGAAGGTAGGGATCGTTCCCCGAACGATCCGCTCGGCGCGATTGGAAATCGCGCCCTACAGCATCCGGATCCGGACGGAGACAAAGAAGACGCAGGCGAAGAAGTAATCAAGCGGATCACACCGGAGCAGGCGCAGGCTAATCTCCAGCGCCTCGGCCAGATAATAAAGAGCATCGGAGGGTAAGATGGAAGAGCAAGACGTTTTCGAGTGCCAGAAATTCAACTGTAGGCTGACTGTCAGGGCGTGCGCGGAGCGCCGCACGGCATTTAAAGAATCAAGAGGACGTTTTATTCCGATATATCCGGGATGCCAGGAATGTTCTCAGTATTATTCTATTACAAATCAAAACACAGGAGGAAGAAATATTATGGGAGGAAGAATTGACAAGGAGAAAATGAAGGAAATGTTCGCGGCGGGAGACAGCGACAAGAAAATGGCCGAGCATTTCGGCGTCGGTGACGGCGGTATCTGGGCAATGAGAAGGAGACTCGGTTTAAAGCGAGATAAAAAGTCGATGGGGAACAAACGAAAACAGATAGGATCAGCTCCTGAAAAAAACATTCCATTAAAAAAAGCGGATGATGGACCTATTAAACCCTTCCTGGAATCGTCCGGCCAGGTTATCCCGGTTACGCTGCGGCTCAATGTTGAAGTGAACGTCAGAGTTAATACGGAAAGGATTTAATGATTATTCAATTCGCCATTGTTTTATTTCCCTGCCTATCGATCTGGGCGTTGTCCAGCAAGCGGTACCGGATCGGCTTTATCTGCGGCCTGTGCGGCCAGCCGTTTTGGATTTACGCCTCGTTTATGTCGGGCCAGTGGGGAATATTCCTTGTCAGCCTTTGGTTTACTGTGAGCCATATACGCGGGCTATGGAGGCATCGATAGAATGGACTTCCGATGCTTCAATCCTAAATGCAAAAAATTGCTCTTCCGCGGTGAACTCGATAAGGGCAAGATCGAAATAAAGTGTCCGAAGTGCGGGCGGGTGTCAAAACTGGCGTCATCCGGGAAGGATCCTCCGCCGAAATCCGCGTCAGCATTATCAGATTAACCTCTAAAGAGGGCGAGAAATCGCCCTCTTTTTTTGTCTGAATTTTGTTACGCAAATTCAGGCAAATTTTTTAATATAGATTTTTTTTAAAGTAATTGCAAATTTTTCTTGACAAAGCATTTTTTTTGGATAAAATGTAGCCATAAATTAAATGTTCTTTTTTATTGAGTAGCGGCTAGACCGCAAAGATTTGACCTTCGCTGATTCCGATCAGGAAAGAGTTCCATGAGAACCTTCAGTGAAGGAAGAGGCTCCAGAAGCCCGGCACCGGATTAAATTCCGGCGTCGGGCTTTTTTTGTGACACTCACAGAGAGCGAGAGAATCGAAACTCGATGTGCAAGTGGAACAATCCCAGGAGCGAAGCACCCTGAAGGGCATCTGCGACGACGCGGGGGATAGGGATTGAAGATGAATCTTGAAATCGTCAGAAAAGAATTCACGGATAAATCAACGATAGGCGACTTACTGATCGACGGTAAGTTTTTTTCTTACACGCTCGAAGATGCTGTCCGCGATGTGAAGATTCCCGGCAAAACCGCGATTCCCGAAGGGACGTACGAAGTTGTTGTCAATAAATCAAACCGATTCAAGAGGCAGATGCCTTTGCTCCTGAATGTGCCTGGTTATGAAGGTGTGCGGATACACAATGGCAATACGGCAGAGCAGACGGAGGGGTGCCCTCTGATCGGATATTCCAAAGGGGTAAACTTCATTGGCAAAAGCAAAAACGCATTCGGTGACTTTTTCCCGATTCTGCAGGCAGCATGTAAAAAAGAAAAGGTGTTCATTACGGTAAGGAATGGACAGCCGGAGGTTGCGGCAAATGTTTAGAAACTGGATTCCCGCCTGCGCAGGAATGACAAAAAAGGGAAGACAGGTATGTTTAAGGACCCGACAGACGTAAAGGTACCAATCCCTAACCCCGACAAGTCGGGGTGGAATAATTCGATCGGCGAATTTCAGGGCGCTTCGCTTCTGAAGCGCGGATCTCATTAACTCCTGTGATGATAGGCGCCGGGCGGGGCGTTGTTCTCCTTCCGCCACGGGTAACCGCCCGGCGCCACACAGGTAATAAAAATACAAACGGAGACAACATTATGAGCGGGATAGCAGGAATAAACATTGATGTAGGGTCTGTTCTTAATGGAATAGGTGCCGTCGCTAAAGATATACGCCAGGCTCTTACCGGAGAATTATCTCCCGAAAAAAAAGCCGATCTTCAAATGCAACTCCTGATGATGGAAGAAAAATCCATGCAGGCCCAAATGGCCGTCAATGTGGAAGAAGCGAAAAGCCCTTCCCTTTTTACGTCCGGATGGCGTCCGGCAGTTGGCTGGGTGTGCGTTATGGCTCTTTTTTATAACTATATCGGCATGCCGCTGTTTCATTACATCATACAGTTTTTTGAGACGACCGTTCCGCCTCTTCCCGGATTGGATACGAGCGAATTGATGACTTTGCTTTTCGGACTCCTGGGCATGGGCGGCTACAGAACATATGAAAAAGTTTCCGGCGTGGTCAAGTCGCGGGGATAGTGAATGGACGTTTTTGACCGGGCACAGCAGCAGGAGGAATTTTTCAGGGACAAATCCCTGGCTAAGCAACTTGCTAAAACCCGGCCAGCGCCGGGCAAAACAATCGCGCTCGATTGCGAAGACTGCGGCGAGAGGATCCCGGAAATGAGACTAACGGTAAATCCGGAAGCAACGCGATGCATCAAGTGTCAAACGGCATTCGAAAATAAAAATAAATTCGGCGGAGCGGATTGATGAAACAGGAGTGGGAGTTATTATCTGTGGTTATAGTGATTCTTGTTTGCTGGAGCGGCATTATTATTCTTGCGCTGCGGGTAATGTTCAGCCGGTCGTTTGACAATGTTGATGTCCGGATAACAACGTTCGTCGGGACGGTAGATAAGAAACTGGCCGAGTTCAGCGCGATGATTGATAAGCGTCTCGCTTCCTTCGGCTCCACGGAAAAAGCTTGCTATGATCTGCAGCGCGAATTGCTGGAACTTAAAGCGCAGCTGCCGCTGGAATATGTTCGGCGTGAAGATTTTATAAGGTTTGAGGTCGGAATCAATTACAAGCTGGATAAGCTCCGCGAACTCTTTTTAGAAAAATTAGACAACAGGGAGAAAAAATAAAATGAATGCCGTTGATATCGAAAAAGCACGAGTAGAGGAGCTTCGCTGGGTGATTTTAATGGCGCTCAATGCGGCGCGTCCTGTTGGGACAAGCGAGATCATTGTCCAGCGCGCCATTGATCCTGTTGTTCCGGGTGTAACCTATCACGAGATCCGCCGCGAGCTGGATTATCTTCAATCGCGGGAATTGATTGATCTGGAACGAGACCGCCCGGCGTGGTTTGCAAAGCTCAATAACCACGGAATCGATTTTGTTGAATACACCGTTCCGGCCAGACCGGGGATCGCCCGTCCGGCGAAGTGGTGAGGAATAAAATGCCGCAAAGATCAAAGATCATAACCCTGCCCGAAGATATCCTGGCTGATCTCAATCAGAGGCTGGTGGCCGGGAAATTCTGCGATTACACCGCGCTGGCGGAATGGCTTCAATCCCAGGGATTCGATATTTCGCGGTCATCGCTCCATCGTTACGGCCAAAACTTTGAAGAGCGCCTGGCGGCAATCACAGTGGCCACGGAGCAAGCCCGCGCCGTCGCGGATGCGGCCAGAGACGATGAAGGAAATATGAACGAAGCCCTGATTCGGCTGGTGCAAACCAAAGCCTTTGACGCTCTGATCGATGCAGAGAGCGCAGAGAGCCTGCCGAAGATGGGCGTCATGATCGCCAAACTGAGCAAGGCCAGCGTAGACCAGAAGAAGTGGATGGCGGAAACAAGGAAGAAGGCCGCTGCGGCTTTGAAGAATATCGAAGAGAAGACCGCGACCGGCGGCAAAAAGTCGCTGGATCCGGAAACCTTAAGAATTATCCGAGAGGAAATATATGGCATCGTCCCGGCCAGCAGTCCCGCTAACTGAATATCAGATCAACTGGGTCAACGATAAGAGCCGATTTAAGATCGGCGTCCTTACCCGGCAGGGCGGCAAGTCTTTTGAAGCCGCGCTGGAGACTGTCGATGACGGCATGGAACATAAAACCATGTGGGTGATCCTCTCTGCAGGCGAACGTCAATCGAAGGAAGTCATCAACAAATGCGCCATGCATGCCCGCGCCTACGGAATGGCCGTGCAGGAACTGGAATCTGATTTCATTGTCGATAAGGACACCAAATACAAACAACTTGAGATTGTCCTGCCCAACGGCACCCGGATCATCGGCCTGCCCGCCAATCCGGACACGGCGCGCGGCTGGTCGGCAAATATCATCCTGGATGAATTCGCTCTTCATAAAGACAGCCGCGAAATCTGGAAGGCTCTTTTCCCGACGGTAACGCGCGGCTATAAGATCCGCGTCATCTCCACCTTCAAGGGTAAGACGAATAAGTTTTACGAACTGTTCTTCGGCGCTCCGACTCTGCAGAGATTCAACGGCAAGGATTATGAATTTGTCGGCGATAAGGGCGGCTGGTCGAAGCATTTTGTCAGCATCGCTCAGGCCGTCGAGATGGGACTGAAACTGGTTGATGAACAGGGCAAACCCTGTGAGCCTGAAGATCTCCGCCTGGCGCTTAACGATGATGACGCCTGGGAAGAGGAATATATGTGTGTCCCGTCTGATGAAGTATCGGCGTTTCTTACGCATGACATGATTTCGGCCGTGGAGGATGTAAAGGCCAATGCCGCGCCGGAATGGATGTTCATGTTGATTAAAGCGGCGGAGGCGAATTACGCGGAATATAGAATCACCAAGATAGCGCTGCCATTGCCGACTGATGTTTTGAAAAACGTCACGTTCCTGGGCGATCTGTACGCGGGAATGGATATCGGGCGAAGGCACGATCTTTCCGTGATCTGGCTGGACCAGAAAATTCAGAACGTTTTGCATCCGATCGCCATATTTGAATTGAAGCGTCAACCCTATTTCGTCCAGATGCAGGTCATGCATACTCTGCTGGCGCTCCCGCAACTGCGCCGGATGTGCGTTGACGAAACAGGTCTCGGCGGGCAGTTAGTTGAAAGCGCCCAGGACGTTTACGGATCTTCACGTGTGGAAGGCATAACTTTTACAGCAGAAAACAAAGAAGCAATCGCGGTCGGATTAAAACAGAACCTGGAAGATCGCGGAAGCGTTCTTCCCGCATCCAGCACGGTGCGAAACTCCCTGCACAGCGTTAAAAAATACGCCACGACAACAAAGCATTTCCGCTTTGACGCGGAACGGACGGAAGCAACCGGCCACGCGGATCACTTCTGGGCGAAGGCTCTTTCGGTGCAGGCGGCATCCAGTAATGTTGTCGCCGTTTGCGTTGGGCAAAATCCGGCAAAGCATGAGTCGCCGATGGGCCGTAGCGGAATGCCTCAGCACAAGGGCGGATTCTTCGGACGGTTCGGAAATAAAGTGACAATGGCGGCGTAGGGCGCGTTCGCCGAACGCGCCGGATGGCGGCGTGCACGGGGTGCCCGCCCTACAAAACGGGGAAAAGAAATATGAACATACGGGAAACGATAGCAAAGAAACTAGGTTTTAAGACTGAAACGGATATTCGTGTTGCTGAAGAAAGTTTGCGCGCTTCGATGGCCGACGAAATTAAAGCGACTGTCGCCGAAGCGATTACCAAAGCCCGCATGGATATGCCGATATCTGTGAACGCCGATCCTAAAGGCGAAGGTTATCGCAGTATGTCAAGCGGCGTCGGCACGCGCAATCTACAGCCGGTCGAACAATCCCGGATGTTTGAAATTTGTTATTACATGTTCAAAGCCTCGGCGATGTTCAAGCGGCTGGCCAAAATGGATAAAGGATTTATTTTTTCCGGTCCTGTCAAGGTTATTTCCACCGATACGGATGTGCAAAAGATAATCGACCGTTTCTGGAAGGATCCCGAAAACCGCATGGCGCGAAAATTCGCCGATCGTTCGATGTGGCTTTCCATCCTGGGCGAACAATGCTGGCCGGTTGAAGTCAATCAATACAACGGCGCGGTGCGGCTTCTCTATGAGGATCCGGCACAGATCAAGGAAGTATGGGTCAATCCTCTGAATGTAGAACAGCGTATGCAGGTTGAAATGATGGGAAACAACGGACGCGTAGGACGCAAATACGCCATTATCCGCAGGGACTATAACATCAGTTCCAAAACATACGACCGGCTGGTCGGCGATTGTTTTTTCTGGACAATCAATAACGCGCCGAATGCCTCTCGCGGTGTAAGTGATTTCTTTCCGCTGGTTGACTGGATAGATTCCCTGGAACGATACGGATACAACTATCTGGAACGCGCCGAACTGATGCTTAATTTCGTTTGGGACGTTACGCTCAAAGGAATGAATCTTGAACAGATACGTGACTGGCAGCGGGATAATCCGACTCCGGAACCCGGATCGGTGCGGGCGCACAATGAACAGGTTGAATGGGATGCCGTCGCTCCCGATCTGAAAGCCACTGACTTTAAATCGGGCTTTGATATGGGCAAGAGTTTTATTATGGGCGCGGCGGGCAGGCCGGAAAGCTGGTTCGGGTCCGGCGGCAAGCAGTATCAGACCGAGGCCGATCAGTCCGGGCAGGCTCCTGTTGTGGATCTGGAAGATCGCCAGGAAGATCTGAAAGAAATATTAATGCAGGTTATCCAGTTCGTCATCGATCAGGCGGTCATTGCCAAAGTACTGACTCCTAAGCAAGCCGAGGCCGGTTTCACCGTGACTATGCCGGAAGTATCGAAGAAGGATCTGGCCAAGTTTGCAAACGTTATTCCGCAACTGACCACGGCGCTTGTGCTGGCCGTCAGCAATAAGTTCATCCAGCGCAATACGGCAATCCAGATATTCTCATTTGTGGCCGGTTATCTCGGCTACCAGGTGGACGCGCAGGCGGAAATCGACGCGGCGGCAAAGATGCTCGAAGATAACGCGCAGGATTATGAGGGGCTTTTAAAGAAAATCGAAGAGGCGAAGCAAAACGCGGCAAACGCCGGGACCACAGAGGAATAGTTAATGGCGACGAAGTACGACAACAAAGTTAAGGCTCTTATCGCGAAAGCGGAAAGCATGGGCGACGATCAGGTTGCTAAAGCGATCGCGCAATTGAATGCCGCCCGCAAAAAGGTTGCCGCGACTGTCGGAAAAACGGACTGGCAGCTTTATCAACTGCCGAAATTGAAGGCGGCTATTGATGGCGCGATGGCGGACTTCGCCACTCAATACGGCAAGGATTTAAAAACCGGCCAGAAGGATTTCTGGGCATTCGGCCAGGAGATGGTTGATCAGTCGTTGAATGTTGTCGGTATTTCGGCGGTTCTTCCCGCTATCGATACGGCGATGCTGGTGGCGATGCAGAATTATTCCCGCTCTCTGGTTAATTCCCTGGGCGCGGACGCGGCCTCTAAAATTTACAATGAAATGGCGATGGGACTGATGGGCCAGAAAACGCCCTTCGAAGTTATGCAGGCGGTGGGGAACAACCTGACTGACAAAGGCATCTTTTCTTCCATCGCGGCGCGGGCCGAGACGATCACGCGGCAGGAATGCGGACGCATTCTGGAAGCGGCCAGCCAGGCGCGCATGGAGGCGGCGGCGGAAGTTGTGCCGGGATTGAAAAAGCAATGGCAGCATGGCGTTTCCCGCGTTCCCCGGATGTCGCATATCGCGGCGGTCGGCCAGATCCGCGATGTCAACGAGCCTTTTATGGTCGGCGGCGAAGCGCTGATGTATCCGCGCGATCCGGCGGGATCTCCGGGAAACACGATCAACTGCTCCTGCTACACCGTGCCGTACATGGATGGGTGGTCGGAAACTGAGGGAAAGCAAAAGAAAGCGGCGTAGTGCCGTGAAAAGTGAATGGTGAATAGTGAATAGAAAACTGGATCCCGGCCTGCGCCGGGATGACAAGCGATAACAATAAAAACTTTAGGAGGAATGATTTATGGCAGGCGAAGAAAAAGACAAAAACGCAATCGGTGACAAGTTGATTGCGATGGCACTGGCGGCATTTGGTATTAGCCGGAAATTTGTAATGGCTTCTCGCTACGATGAAGCCACGGAAACGGCAATCATCCTGACCAACGGCGGCACCCGCGTGAGTTTCAAAGATGGCGACAAGGTGGAAAAACTGGATGAGATCTCGATCACCGGCATTCCGAAGCCTCGCAAGGTTATTGCGGGGAAGGCAAAGTAGAAAAGTAGGGCGCGTTCGCCGAACGCGCCGGTATGCGGCGTGCACGGGGTGCCCGCCCTACAATATAACGAAACCGCGAGGTTTATTATGAACAAAAAAGCAAAGTTGGAAATGATCAGAACGAAAAAACCGGCGCTCCTGGAAGGCAAGGATCCGGATAAATTATCCGATCAGGAAATTGAAACGCTGGCGCGCATGGCGGCGGAGCTGAGTCTTGACGATATCCGGGATCTGGTGCGGCAGGCAATCCATGAGCGGTTCGATGTGGGCCGAAAACAGACTGACGGAGGAATGATCGTAGATCAGTCCGCTTTCCTGGAAGAGGTCTATCCGTCCTTCCTGATTTATTCCCTGGAGAGCAAATTCTACAAGATCGCCTGGTCGATCATGGACGGGAAAGTTACGCTCGGCGAGACGCCGATCGAGGTTCAGAACACCTGGGTTGAAGCGCGCACGGCGGCAATGGGATTAGGTGCGGAGAATCAGATCACCGAAGATGAATTTTTCCTGATCGCCAAGATGGATCAGGCGAAGAATCCGGAAGGAACGGAATGGGACGTTCTTATAACTGAACCAGGTTTCACAAAGAACGGATATTTCCAGCCGGACAGTATGCTCTCCCGTGCAGATACCGCCGCTGCCTTTGAAGGCCTCGACGTTAATCTCTATGAGATGCCCAACGGCGCGACGCATGTGCCGGGCCCGCTTTTCGATATCAAGTCGCTGCTCGTTAAAAATAAAATCGGCTGGCTGGATAACGTGCAGCACGTCGCGGGCGTTGGACTCAAAGGCATTGTTCACTTCCTGGAATCGGCCAAGTGGCTGGGCCAAAACATGCTGGCGGCAATGAGCCAGGGCAGAAGCATTTACGGATTGTCCTGGGACGCCAAGATACGCGGCGCTATGGACGTTATAGAAGGCAAAAAGGTTATCAGGATCGATGGCTTCAATCGGGCAGATTCGCTCGATGTTGTAAGCAGACCCGCCGCTGGCGGAAAATTTATTCGGGCAGTCGCAGGTATGCCTGCCCCAAACGAGGAGGATATTATGAAAAAGAAATTGTTGGCCCTGATCAAAAAGATCAATCCTGCCCTCCTGGAAGGCAAGGACGAAGCTGCACTCTCGGATCAGGAAGTAGAAGTGATTGCCCGCATGGCGATGGATGCGCCCGGCGATCAGACGGACACGAAAAATCTTGCGACCAAAGACGAGCTGGCCATCATGCGCTGCGGCATGGCGCTGGACAAGAAACTGGCGGATGCCGATCTCGGCTTGCCGCAGGTATCCGTGGAGCGCATCAGAGGTCAGTTTGAGGGGCGCGCATTCGCGTCCGAAGATCTGGACAAAGCCATCACGGCTGAGAAAGAATATCTGGCCAAGATTAACACCCAAAACCCCGGCGTCATCGTTGTGGGCGCGGGCAGCATCAGCGGCGGTCTCGGTTCATTCGAGCGCGCCTGCATGGCCGCGGACCATATGTTCGGCCTGAAAAAGCAGGACATGATCGACATGGCCAAGTTGAGACGGCTGGACGGCAAAGCCTTCTTTGCGGATGTCCGCAGCGTCCAGGATTATGACGGTTTCGATGACGTGCCGGCATTCTCCAGCCTCCGTGAGATGTATCAGTATTTCACCGGCGACGCGGAAGTATCCGGTAAATTCAACCGCAAAGCGCTTGCTCCTGAACTGAGAAGTTCGATGGATATCACATCCGCGACCTTCACCTACGTCATAGGCAATACACTGGGCCGCAGACTGGTTGGCATTTATAAGGCGATGGCTTTCCTGGAAGAAAAGCTCATTTCCATCAAAAAGCCGGTCAAAGATTTCCGCGCTCAGGAAGCGGTGCTGGTCGGCGGCTTCCCGGATCTGGAAACGGCTGATCCTGAATCCGGCGATTACAAGGAAATCGCGGGCGTGACGGACGAAGAATCGACCTACGCCGTTGCGGGGAAAGGAAACATCCTTTCGATTACCCGTAAGATGATCATCAATGATGATGTAACCATCATCCAAAGATTGATTGACGGCCTGGGCAGAGCGGCGCGCAGAACACACGCCAAGTATGTGTGGGCTCTGATTACCGGCAACGCGAATTGCTCCGACGGGACGGCAATGTTCACCGGCGGCCACGGCAATCTCGGCTCCACGGCATTGTCTCATACCACGGCGCTGGCCGCATACATTGCCCTGGGCAAAATGACCGAGAAGGATTCCGGCGAACGCATCGGTCTGCTTTCCGATCCGAGTATCAAGCCGAACCTGATCGGTCCCATCGATTTGATGACGACCATCGACCAGATCGCGAATGATGATGATTATTTTACGAGCAACGATCTGACCACTAAAACCCGCAATGGCCTGAAGGGCAAAGTCAACGGCGTTGTCAATTCGCTGTTCACTGATGTCAATAACTGGGTCATGCTCCTGCCGCCGGAAGTCATTGACCTCATCGAGATGGGTTATCTCAACGGCAAGGAAGAGCCGGAACTGCTGGTGGCCGATGGTGTCCAGGCCGAGCAGGTCTTTGTCGCGGATAAGATCCGTTACAAGATCCGTCACGAATATGCGGGTGCGAACATCGATTACCGCGGCGGCTACGGCGCGATTGTGACTTAATAAAGCATTGTTCAATGTTCTATGTTCAAGGTTCAACGTTGGGCTTTGAGCATAGAACGTAGAACGTAGAACTTAGAATATAATTTTTGGACGAGGAGGATCCCAAAAGATGAAAAAGCAATTCAGAATTTTAAATATACTGCTTGTCGCGATGTTTATGGCGGTCATGTTTGCCATGCCCGCGCAGGCGGCATCATACTGGACAAACAAATTCGTCCGCTTCTCCGCGACGGCTGGCGAAACCCTGGCCACCGGCGACGCGGTCATCATCAAGGACGCCGACGGCTATGCCTGGAAGGCCGACGCCAATGGCTCCAATCTGTATCCCGCTGTGGGTGTCATCGGCAAGGGCGGCGCTGCAGGCGCTACCGTGGAAGTGGTCGTGTTTGGCATTCTGGCCGGGCAGACCACATTGTCCGAAAGTGGCCCCGGCTACCTATCGGAAACCCCTGGAGCGATAACACAATCGTCTCCGACATACAGCCAGCAGATCGGCATCGCCATCAGCGGGACCGAATACCTGATCAACTGCAACCGGTACCTGGATACATCGGCATTGACGGCGCTGGGTACCCTTTCGGGCGCATCGCCGATTGTTCTGGAGGGCGCGACGGCGGATGCCTACGAGACCACCATCTCCGTGACCGACCCGACGGCGGACAGGACAATCACGCTGCCAAACAAAACCGGCGAGGTGAAATTGGCCTCAGCGGCCAGCGCCCTGACGCCCAGCGCATCCATTACGCTGACCGTCGGCCTGTCTAATCTCTACACCCTGACCCAGACCGACAACACGGATGCCACCATCACGTTCTCCGGAGCGGGCACGGCAGGCGATGAACTTACGCTGGTCATCACCACGGCGGGCACGGCGGATGAGGTTATCACCTTCCACGCGACGCTGGTGTCCTCCACCGGGACCCTGACACTCGGGACAGACGCCGGGAAGTTTTATGTGGTGAAGTTTATCTCCAACGGAAGCCATTGGTACGAGGTATCAAGGACGGCGGTACAGACATAAAAACAAAGTTCAATGTTCCAGGTTCAACGTTCAAGGTTGAACCTTGAACAAACCGGGCGGAGGAAGACCTCCTCCGCCGGTTTCCAGGGACGGCAATAAACCAAATTGCCGTTCGCGGAAACTGAAAAACAGGTCCAGGAGGTAACATAAAAATGCAAAAACGGTTTAAAATGGCTTTTAAGGCACTTTTTTGTGTCGGAACGTCCAATCGGGCAGACCGGGGGGGTAAAATGGCAGGAAGGCGTGGTTTTGCGATTTTTCTGGCCGTTTTAATCGCCACCGCGACCCTGATTTCTCCGGTTTGGGCACAGGACCATAAGACCAGGGTGATTACTTTGTCGTCGTCCGGACTGAAAACCGCCGCAACTTCGCAGACTTCCGCTTATGATGTGTCGGCCTACAGCGAGGGGCAGATATTTGTGGACGTGACCGCCGAGGGCAGCGTCTCGACTTTGGACATAATCATCCAGACCTCTCCGGATAATGTCACCTGGTACACGCACACCACCATGAGCCAGATCACGGCGACCGGCCAGGTGCGCCAGGCAATCACCAACTTCGGGAATTATATACGGATTTATTACACCGTCGGCGGCACAAGTTTCACGTTCAGCGTGACGGGTGTGTTTAAGAACTGAGATCAAAAAAGCGACAGTTTTAAGTAATTAAGATTTAAGGGTTAAAAAATGTATTTCAAAATCGAAAAATCAGGATGCAATGTATTTCGCGGGAAAGTTCAAGTTCGGGCTGATTTTTATCGTGACGAAGAAGATGAAGGATATGCCCTGACTCCAGTCAAAATAATTCCTGACGGAGGTTATCCTGGAGAAGTTGATGAAAATGGACATCCTGTCACTAAAAATGATTATCAGGCATGGTTTGATTCCTTGTCGATAGAATTGCGGAATTTACCATTCCACATACACTTTATCTATTTTGACTATGACATCAAAGATGAGGAAATTCTCTTCTGTTTTGAGTTGGCGCTGGATTGGTTTAAAAAAGGGTTGCCGATAAAAAACTTAGCCTTTTCCTGGTCGCCCGATAAAAGTGATTTATCTGCCTTAAAAATTTCTGAAATCCTTGATACAGATTTTAGCACAGTTAATAACGCAAATATATATTCGGTGAAATAAATGGCGGATATCACAGTTGGATATAACGGAGCTGCAACTAACACAGATGGCGCTAAAATGGTTGTTGACAAGAATTCTGCAGCCACGGGAACTGGTGTTATTGACACTGTACACGTTAAGTTATTAGGCAATGGCACTGGATGTAAGGTAGCTCCATTTTATAATAACGGCGGAACATTAACCTGCCGGGGTGGTGCAGTATCAATCGGCAACATTACTGGTGGTAGCTATCAAGCAATCACCGGTTTGGCAATGGAGATAACAAGCGGGGATTTTATCGGCCTGTACGCTGGTGGTGCTGGAATATATTACGCCACTGCGTCGCTTGCTGGTTATTATGCGGGCGCCGATAAAACTAACGCTGGTGATACCGTTACCGGAGGTTTTGGCGATGTCAAATTTGCTGTGTATGGTTCAGGCAGTACCGCGTCCGGACTACCAATAGCCATTGCGCAATATCATCGAAATAATATGAGAGGTTGAATTATGTACGAACTCAAAACCAATACAGCAGCACGCATTGCCGTCGGTCCGCTGGTGGATCCTACGGACGGCAAAACCGCCGAAACCGCGTTGACGGTGACTGATTTATCCGTCCAATTATATCAAATCAAAAACGACGGCTCGGCGGTCGTCAGGACGCAGTTCGCGCCCACGGCCAGCGGCGGAAACAACGATATGGCGCTGGTGACATCATCCACGGACGGCATGTACGATCTGGAACTCACTGCCGCGCAGCTCAATTTCCTGGGCAACGGGCGGATCTGCTTCTACGATGTGGATGGATTCCTGGTGCACTGGATCGATATCCAGGTTGTCAGCGCGGCATTCTTCGACTGGAAATACGGGACGACAGCGCCAGAAATTGACCTGAAAAAGATTCTCGGAACCTCTCTAACTGAAACCAGTGCCGGATATCTGGCGGCGGCGTTTAAAAAGCTGTTTGATATTGAAACACCGGTATTGACGGCGGCATCGGTCAACCAGACCGGCGATGCATACGCAATTGTCAATAATGCCACCTATGGCCTGTCAGCACTCAAAACTCTGCTGGAGGCTATTGCCGGATACATCGACGAAGAAGTGGCGGCGATTAAGGCAAAGACAGACAATCTGCCTGCCGACCCGGCGGATCAGAGCGCGGTCGAAGCGGCGATCACAGCGGCTATTGCAGCGATTGAGGCGGCGATTCCGACCGCTGATGCGATCCACGATGAAGTGGTGGAAGGCTCATTAACCTTCCGCCAGATAATACGGATCCTGCTCGCGTTTGCGGCAGGCAAATCGACCGGCGGCGGGACGGCCACGATTACATTCCGCGATGTCGCCGACGCCAAAGCGAGAATCACGGCCACCGCGGACGGCGACGGAAACCGCAGCGCCATTACGTTAGACGGAGCATAAAATGAATTATCCGTATTTTCCTGTTGGATATTTTCCTCCGGAAGCGGCGGGCGCGGGCACGCCGGATTATCCGGATGCCGCAAATGTTCTGACCACTGACACGGTCAACGGCGTTGCCGGGACCTGTGTCCTGCCAACTGCTGCGCAGGTGCAGACCGGAGTTGCCTTCGGCCCGGCAGCGGCGCTGGTCGGCACATACGGCACGCTGGTGATTGCCTTGAGCGCGCTGACCAGGCAGGATTATATTACGGCAGTCAGCAAGCTGGTCGGCGGCGAATTGCCACTGGGCGAAGCTGAAATCATTATGGCGATCACGAAGGCCGTTCGGCGATATTCGATCGACAAACCATTGATTGTCGCTGAAGATGAAACCGGTAATGGCAGTTTTGATTATGCACTGACACTGCTTTCGTATTTTACGGACGGTTTCTCAAGCATCAAAAAAGTGGAATACCCGGTCGACGATGCCGACGAAACGGCTGATGTCCTACAAGATGACGCCTGGATGATTTATCACAAACCGGCCGGAAATTATCTGCGCTTTTTGGAGGATCAACCCGCGTCAACCGAAACCATCCGGATCACATATACCGCGCTGCATATCTGCAACGATACGCAATGCACGATTCCCGCGTCCGACGAAGATGCGGTGCAGATGCTGGCAGCGGCTGGCTTCTGCGATATGCTGGCCACTTATTACGCACAGACTTCCGACAGCACAATCATGGCCGACAGCGTGGATCATAAGAGCAAGGCGGCGGAATACGCGGCCCGCGCCCGCGCTTATCGCAAAGAATATTTCGACCACATGGGCATCAAAGACGGCCAAACGGTCGGCGCGGCCAGTGTAACCAGGGATCAAGATGCGAAGACGAGCCACGGACTGGATCATGTGACGCATCCGCGGAAGTGGCGCTGACGCAATTTGCGAGTTTTAAGTATTAAGTTTTAAGGGTTAAGCAAGTGGAAATAAAAACAACGGTAAAACTGGACGGACTGAAAGAGCTGACGAAGAAGTATCCGGAGGCGTCGAAAAAAGCGCGCGTAAGCCGGATAACCGAAGCTCTGCTGCTCCTGGAGCGAGCGGTCAAAGGCAAAACGCCGGTCGGCGCGGGTCCGATCCATTTGCGCGACACGATATTTCAAAAAGTCTCTTATGGTGTCCAGGCGGTTGTCGGCAATCTCGGCACGCCTGCAATATATGGCGAGTCCGTGGAATACGGCACACAGCCGCACTTCCCGCCGGTTGCGCCAATACAGCATTGGGTCGAGAAAAAACTGGGAATTACCGGCAAGGAAGCAGGCTCCGTGGCGTATTTGATCGCCAGGGCGATCTCCAGACGCGGGACCAAAGGCCAGGCGATGTTCGGCAAAGGTTTTGCGGAAAACGAGCAGGCGGTCCTCCGGATCCTGGAGATGATCCCCGGCGACGTAGTCACAGGATTAAGTAATTAAGATTTAAGTTCCTTAACCCTTAAATCTTAAAACTTAAAACTTAAAACTATTAAACGAGTGAGTGAAGCGAATGAATTTACCTGAGATCAGAGAAAAATTAAAAGTGATTTTGTCCGCTGTGGCCGGCACAGGAATCGTTCATGATCGCGAACGGTACTCAAATGACGCCGCCAAATTTCTCTCGCTGTTCAAAGAAGAAAGCAGCGGCCGCATCAACGGCTGTATATTTACACGCGAAAAATTTGCGCGTCAGCAGCGCACCCAGGGCAGCGTTGAAAAAGCGCATGTGTTTGTCATCCGCCGCGTTATGGGCGTAAAAGACGATGATGACACCGCAATTATGTTCGATAAAAATATCGATGATATACTCGACGCGCTGGAAGCGCCGGAAACATTGAATGAAGGCGATGATACCACCGCGCCGGATTGGGGCCCGATGGCGGGGGCCGTCGGCGCGCAGCTGGAGATATCCGAGCCGCGCATGTTCGGCGGGGTGCTGTGTCATTACTCGGAAATGAGGATCTGTGTTTGTTCAGATGATTGATAAATGCACAAACCCCATCGCCTGCAGGCGGCGGGATAACCCGACCATCAAATAGAGGAGGTCTACAAAATGAGAAGCACAAGAGCAACACATAACCAGATCGCCGTCTCCGCAAAACATAGGGAGACCGCGATTAACACTGAACAGACGCTGGATACGTTGATGCCGTTTTCCTTAAACGATATTATCAACCTGGCGCCTCGCCGGGAAGACGATACCAACGAAGCCAACGGGCGCGAAGAGGCCTCCCGCATTTACGACCGAGGCGCTCTGGCCGAATGGGCATTCAATGTCGAGAAGGCTCAGCCGCAGCATTTCGCGTTCCTCATGGCGTACTGCCTCGGCTCAGTAACCACCGCGGCGCTGGGCGACGGTTACAAGCACACGATTACGCCGATTGAAGGCGGTCTCGACAGCTCGCGCGACAATCCTTCCTTCACAGCGGCGCAGCGCCTCGGCAAAACAATCAACAAGAGGCGATTTGCGTCGATGTTCATTGATTCGCTGAAGTATAAATTCGCCAAAGATGCTTGGGTTACGCTGTCCGGCACAGCCAAAGGCACGGGGAAGGTAACCAACGATTACGAAGAGGAAACAGTCTCCGCCCTGGATAATGTTACGTCTCTGACGCTGGCCGCCAAAGCCGTCGCCGGTTCCTCAGCCGATGAGCGCCTGGCCAATGTGCAGGCGATTAAAGTAGAATTAGCCACCGGCGTCTGGACGGATGTAGTCTTTTCGGCGGTATCCTCCGCAACGCCGGCCGTCATTACAATAACATCAGCGGGCGGCGCCGGCAGCGCCACGGTTAACTATAAGATTCTGTATCGTCCGACGGAAGCGGCCTGGGGCTCTTTTCCGGCCCAAGTTGTGGAAGACGCGCTCAAGGTTTCACAATTAACACTGAACATCGGCGGCACCTGGGACGGCGCAGCTTTTTCGGGCGGCAAATCTTTTGGCGACGTCCTGAAGTCTATTGAGGGCGAAATCAACGACAACGGCGAATGCTCGTTTGTTCCGGGTACGTCCGGGGACTATGCGGGTAAGCACAGCCGCGAAGCCCGCTCGCAGAAGGTTACGCTCGAACGTGAATTTTATGAAAATATTTTTCAGCAATTAATCGCCGACAACTCAACGTTCGGTATCTACATGAAGGCGGAAGGGGAGCTTTATGACTCCACCTATAAATATCAGGTGGAAATTATTTATCCGTCCGTCGGCGTCCTGCAGGCCCCGATTTCCGTGGACGGCAAGAAGCTGGGCGAAAAGGTGGAAATTGTTGTTTTTGAGCACGCCACCTACGGCAGCATCATCGTCACAGTGCAGAACCTGGTCGATACATACGCGGCTTAGGAATAATAAGGTACACATCCCTAGCCCCGATAAATCGGGGCGGGATAATTCGCTTTGGGTCCCGATAAATCGGGACCACAGGCTCATTAGGAGGAAAAATTATGGCAAGGATATTATCAGATAAACCATGCAAGGTAACCTTTACGGACAATATCGGCGGCGGCAAGTTGACGCTTTTTCACAGATTGCCGACATCGGAAGAGCGCATAGAATACGCCAATTCATATGTTTCCCGGAATGGAAGAAAAATCAAATCGACCATCGGCGAGGCGCGCCAGAAATTCGGTGAAAAAATACTGACAGGCATCAGCGACGGCGAATGGCAGAAAGAAGACAAGACTCCTTTGTCGTCGAATCCGGAGTCGCCCGCTTATGATCCACAGTGGAAAAATCTTGTTAAAAAATACGCGCCGGATGTCATTGCGATGCTTTGCCTGCACGTCTTTGACAACCCGTTGACCATCGATATGAGTGATGATGAGGAGGACCCTACCTAGACGATCTGGAGGCGATACGCGAGGGGCTGTGCGATGATTTTCAGCAGGCCAAATGTGAGAATGAATTTCAGCATTTTTTGGACCGGCAATGCTCCAGATGCGATCAGAAAAGAGAGCAGGACTTAAGCCCCTACACACTTAAAATGATGCGGATCCGGAGTCTGATGCTGGCCGGATATCCGTTTGGCAAAAACGATTTGACGCTGGAGGAATGGGAAGACCTGTACAAACTGAGAGAGGTTATGGATGCGCAAAAACAGCCCATTCCGGTGTACCTGGTAAAAATTAAGCAATGAGCGGGACGCGACTATGAACACGGTGACAATACAATTATCGGTCAAAGACGACGGCACAGTCGTTGTAAAACAGTTCGGCAAAACGACCGAAGAGACGCTGGGCAAGGTTTCCGCTTCGGCCAAAAATACCGCATCCTCCATGAATGTGCTCAAGGGGTCTTTCTTGGATTTATCCGCGAAAGCCGCCGCCGGTTATTTGCTGATCACCCAGGCGATGGATAAGATGGATAAAGGCGTCAAGGCCGAGCAGGCCGAGGCGTCATTCCGTTCCCTGGCCGCAACGTCCGGAGAATGCGCCGATGACATAATTGAATCGATGCGCCGGGCGACCGCGGAGACGGTTGATGATTCCGAACTTATGCAGAAAGCCGCCAAAGCGATGATGATGGGCTTCGACGGCACGCAAATCACTAAAATGGCCGAGATGGCCCGCATTGCCGCCAGGACGACGGGCGAGGATGTCGGCGCCGCCTTTGATAATATTTCCAATGCCATTTCCACCGGCATGCCGCGCGCGCTCAAGCAGTACGGCCTGATTACCAAAGATCAGATGTCCCTGATTGAGAAGGCTATGAATGAGGGCGTCGAGGGCGTTAATCTTTATAATATTGCCATGTCCAATTTGAACGTTCAGCAGGCCAAAATGGGCGACCTGGCTGTCAATAGCGCGGAAAAACTGCAACAAAATAAAGCCGCGATCGAAGATGCAAAGGAAAGTTTCGGCAGCTTTATCGCCGCCGTCAAAGATTCCGCTCTGGCGTTTGATAATGAACCGATGGTGGCCTACTTCGAAAAGATGATGGGCTTGCAACGGGAAGACTATGATGAGTCCGTTGCTATTACCAACCAAAAAAAGGCTCTGGCCGCCGCCGAGGCGGAAGCGGCCCGGAATAAGGTCGATGAGGAAATAAAGGCATCCCAGCAGTTGCTCGCCCAGAAAAAAACGGAGCTGGAAACGCTGAAAGCCATGAATAAAGAGTATTTCGCGTCCCAGGAAGAAAGCCTGAAGGCCTGGGAAGCAATTCAGCAGGCTGCCGGCGCCGATGATTACAAAATAACGCAGGAAACCATCCGCAGACAGGCAGAACTTAATACCGAATATTATGGACGGACAAAAAAGGAAATCGAAGCGGAAGCCGCCGTGCGCGCTAAGGCCGATCGGAACAAGGTTTCCGATGCCACGTACACCGCGCAGAAATTAATGGCATTGGATGCGGAAGTGGCCAACCGCGCCAAACAGCTTCTGCAGCAGAAAACCCTGGCGGCAATTCAGGCGGCGCAAAATGATGTTAAAAATCTGACATCAAAGATCAGCGATTATCAGAGCTATTATGACAAGCTCAAGGCGCTGATGGATAAAAACACGGAGCAGGAAAAAGCACATTTTGAACAGCTCAAAGCCATTCGCCAACAGCAGGTTGACCTGGACAAATCCACCGATGCGCTGATTTCCGGGATTAAAGGCACATCAAGCTCCTCTGATTATGCGACGTCACGGTGGAATCTCAGCCTGCAATATGGCAGCGCCCTGAATTTAGTTGGACAAGATAAAATTAAGGCGCTGGAAGAATACAAACAAGCCGTCGCTTCTCTGCAGTCGCAGTTTTCCAGCGGAGCCGGGAATGGACTGGTGTCGGCGGCAAAAGTAGCCTCCGACGCTATTTCCGACATCGAACGCGCCACGCAGAGCCAAAAACTGGCATTGGGAGAATTGACAACGGCTACGGAAAGTCAGATCGCGGCTGATCAGCAGTGGGGTATGGTGCTGCAGAGCGAGGCACAAACCGCGCAAAACGAGATTGAAAAGCTCAATTACCTGATATCCGATCTGTCTGCGCAGATCGCGAACATGCAGACAACCATTACCCTGACCGGCGTGGATCGGGTAAGCGGAGTGGTGGACGGCATCATCGCCGATATTGAAAGACTTCACGCTCTGGCCAATCAACCTATTACGTTATCCGTCCAATACAGCAACGCCATCGGGTATAGCGACACCTATTTATCATCAATGAACACCAGTTCGAGTCTGAATTTATCGTCGCTCAATTTGGCCGCGGGCTGGTCGCTGACGCCCTATGCCGAGGGAACGGACTATGTGCCCAAAACCGGTCCGGCTCTTCTCCACCAGGGCGAAGCGGTTATTCCCGCCGCCGAAAATAAGCCTGGCAGCCGGGGCATTACCGTCGGCGCGATTAATATTAATGTCCCGGAATCAGCCGTCCGCGGCGGCAACTTTAATAATGTGGATTGGCGGAGTATTGTCCGCAATCAGATAATGCCGGAAATTAAAAAACTCAGTTCATAACTTGTCATTCCCGTCACGGGAATCCAGGAGATTATATAATAAATGTCCAACATTATTTTTACCAAAGGCGCAAACTCATTTACGTTCAGCAAGGGCCGCGAGTTTCCCGTGTATGATCCGGGCCAGGTTAATGTCCCGGTGGATTATTCCGAGGGCGGTCAACTGTACGCCTACAATAAGGGAATCGCCGAGCAGTTTTTTAATCTGACCTTCAAAAAGTTGTCGGCTACCGATTACAGCAATTTTGATACTTGGCTGAAAACAACAGTCGTCGGCCCGGCCAGCACATTTACGTTTACGGATGAAAACGGAACTACGCACACCGTCCGCCTGCTGAACACCAAAAACCCGCTGCAGGCCGACGGTGAGGACGCCACCGGTTTTCTCTATTCCGGGACAATCCAACTCAGGGAGGAAATATAATGAACGCAATACAATTATACCGCCTGCTGCAGCAGCATACGGGCGAAATGAACAAAATCGTCGTCGGTTTGTACGAAGGCACGATCGATGAAGCAACCGCCAAGACTAAGGCTCAGGAAATAATCAAAAAAACAGCAACGAATTTGTTTGAGGAATAATGCGCAGTTTTAATGCGAATTTTATTACGGAGAAAAACAAGCGCGCCGACGGGCCGACTCCGATTAATCTGATGACGTTCGGCTTTGCGACGCCGGTGTATCTGTCCGATCGGGATTTCACGCCATCGGGCGGCCCGGCGCATCTCGGTTTAATAAAAACCTGGGGATTTCTGGATTCGGCCCTTGCGCAGACGCCCGGCAGCGGCATCCTCGGTTCAATTGAAATTGCCGACCTGCAGGTGACCATCATCAATTCTACCTCACCGCGCTTTTCCGATAATTTCACGGCGGCCGATCCGCCGGAAAATGTCACCGTTTCTTTATATCAGTGGTTTGCGCCTCTGGCCGACACCGCAAAGGAATTGATTTTTAGAGGCGTCATTTACGGCCAGCCGCAATATGATGAATATACCTGCACGCTCACCATTCGCGGCATTTTCCAGAAATATAATGTCAAGATCGGCGAAGATAAAATAATATGGGCGGACGGTTATCCCGACGCGGATCCGGATGAGTACGGGCGCATGGGCAACATCATTTACGGCTCTTGTAAAAACGTGCCCTGCCATGCGATCGTGTCGGGCGACGTCAACAGCCTGGCTGATGATATTACGGCCACCCAGACCAGCATTGAGCTATCCGACGCCTCCTATTTTCCATCAAGCGGCGTGATCGGCATCGATGCGGAGCAGGTATCTTATACCGGAGTGAGCGGCAATACGCTGACCGGCTGCACGCGCGGCTATAACAGCACGACAGCAACCACCCACACGAAAGGCGCGGCGGCGTGGGAAGAATTATCGACGTTTGTCTATCAGATTGCGGCACATCCGGTGAAGGCAATTAATAATATTTACTGCGACGGCGTCCGGATTACGTCCGTCTGCACCTGCTACACCGGCCAGACCGGCGACGAATTGACCGGCTGGGAGGGCAAGGCCGTATTTACAGTTCCGTCTCGCCTCACCCGGCAAATGGCCATCGATCTGCTGGTGAGCGACGGCATAACAATCAATGACGCTATTGAGGTGGTGGACAGCATTGAGGTGAGCGACGGCATTTCCCTGTCCGACACCATCGCGGTCAGTACGGGAAGCCACAGCCATTCCGCGAGTGGTGATAATATTGTAGATTGGTTATTCGATGAGGCTACCGCATCGGCTGGTACTAATATTCCGTACTGTGTGGACGGCGATTTCACAACGTATGCGACAACATCGTCGAGTTCAATAACGGTTAGCAAATATAGTGCACAATCATATAATGGTACACCAAATAGTATGCGCGTGGGAATTAAAGCCAATCCTGGTGCGGGCGTATCAATAACATTTACTTTTTGCGGTATAAGTAAACAAGTCCATCACAGCGACAGCGAACCGGGCATAGTATGGAGTGATTGGACGGCATTAGGTGACTCTTATAATACATGGGCTGAAATACTGGCGGCAACGGGCAGTGTTAGTTTTACCGGAACCGGCGGAAAAGTGTACGAAGTTAGGGCTGAAATTCAATATACGCCAGCATCCACCACGGCCAGCGCTGCCGACGGCGTGGCAAAATCCGGAACGGTCAGTAAATCCGGAACGGTCAGCAAATCCGGCGCGGCGGCAAAATCCGGAACGGTAACGCGCGAAGGCGCTATCACGCTCAGCGGAAATTCCATTGCCGATGTCCGCGTGGGCAGCCTAATCACCGTCGATGTCGATGGCTACCAGGACGATGCCTCCGGAACTTATACCGGCACGGCCAATACCCTGATTGAACGGCCCGATCACGTTTTTAAGCACATTTGGGCGGTCCTGATGGCCGCTCCGGCCGCGGATATCGACTCGACATCTTTTACGGATTCGGGATCCTTCTACGCAACCAATAGCTATAAATTTGCAATGCTGATCAATGACCCGATCCAGGCGGCAGATCTGTTGATGAGCCTGGCGCTGCAGTGCCGCAGCAGGTTTATCGTGTCCGGAGACGGCAAGGCCAAACTGATCGTGCGCCAGTTGGATCAGACGTCCGGGCACGCGATCGCCAAAAATGAAATCAAACGCGATTCTATGCTGATCCGGCGCAGCCCGACCGACGAAATTATTAACCTCTTTTATATTAACTATAAACTCGATCTACGGCTCAGTAAAAACGATCCGGTGAATTACGACAATAATGTTAAATTTACGGATGCCACGTCAGTGTCCCGCTACGGCACGCGGACCTGGAACGGGCAGACGGATATGTTTTGTTTTTGGGCTATCCTTTCTGAAACGATGGCGACCCACGTGGGGAATTTTCTCCTGGCCTATCACTGCCGGGCGCGGAATATGCCTAATTTCGGCGTCTTCCTTGATAATATGGAAATAGAATCCGGAGATATTATCGACATCACGCACACGCTCGACTCCATGAGCGGGTTTGTCGTTGAGGTCGCAAAGATTGTCCATCACATCGGAAGCAAGAGCCAGAACGACTGGCTGGAAATAACGGGCGTGGAAAACGCGACGTAATGAGCCCCGCTAAGAGCGAGCTTTGCGAAGCTCGAAGCGCTGGGCGAATTATCCCCCGAAGCGTAGCGGAGCGGGGATAATGTAAACGGAGACAAAAAGAAGGGCGCGCGATGAAGGCGCGCCGGAACGGACAGTAGTCCAGGGAGCGCCAACTCCCCAGACCGAGCGACTGAACGCCCGACGGGATAACCCGCTACCATTCGCACATTAAAAGCAGGCGCAAAATAGCAGGGTTAGCCTCAAAAAGCAAACGGAGGCAGTCGATGAACAGTTTTCTGGCATATATGGGCGGAAAGTCGCTTTTAACGAAAAAAATTATTACAAAGATACCTGAGCATAATTGCTATTGTGAAGTATTTGCAGGAGCGGCCTGGTTGTTATTCAGGAAGGAAGAATCGCAAGTGGAAATTATCAACGACATCAATACCGATCTGGTTACATTATATAGAGTGATCAAGCTTCACCTGGAAGAGTTTGTCCGTTATCTCAAATGGCTCCTCTGCGCGCGCGATGAATTTGAGCGCTTTAAGCGGGAAAATCCGGAGACACTGACGGATATCCAGAAGGCAGTTCGATTCTACTTCATATTGAAGTCCGGATTCGCGGCCAGACTGGAGAATCCTTCCTTTAATATAGCGACGACGTCACGGCCCAGATTTAATCTCCTGCGGATCGAAGAAGAGTTATCGGCGGTGCATCTGCGCCTTTCGCGTGTATATGTTGAGAATCGGCCCTTCGATTCCATTATTAATAGATTCGATAAGCCGAACACATTCTTTTATTGCGATCCGCCTTATTATGGATGCGAGAATTATTACGGTAAGGGAATATTCAACCGTGAGGATTTTCAGAAACTTCGGGATCTGCTGCTCGGCATCAAGGGTAAATTCATTTTATCTATTAATGATACTCCGGAGATCCGGAAAATATATAAAGGGTTCCGCATGGAAGTTGTTGCGACAAGTTACTCTGCAGGCGGAGCAGACAAGAAGAAGAAAGTTAATGAGCTTTTGATTATGAATTATCAGCCTGACTGATTTGGGGCTGTAATATATAAGGATCCTTTTTAAGATTATGGATCCGGAATGCGACCTGGCCGATATTGAATTTTTAAAAAATATTCAAAATCGGGCAGGATTCGTGCGCCCTGCGTACAGGTGGAATATTTTGTCACCGATTGAGTTTCGTTGTCGCCGATTAGCTTTGTCTGTGTCGCCGATTAGCTTTCGCCTGACAATGGGTTGGTCAAGGAATGTGCTTCTTAACCAGATTAAGGCGAAAGCGTATCAATTAAGTTTAA
>JAJFTS010000095.1 GCA_021372815.1 Deltaproteobacteria bacterium
GTATGGCCGTGATATCCGCCGGTCGCGGATATGATCTTCGTCCGTCCGGTATAGCCTTTGGCCAGTTTGATGGCCAGATCGATGGCCTCGCCGCCGCCCACGCCGAAAACGCTATAGTTCAAACCTCCCGGTGAGAGCTTCGCCAAATACTCAGCCAGCCTTGCCCGCTGCTCGCTGATAAAATGATGATTGCCGATGTCGAGCTCGCCCAGCGATTCGATCAGCGCCTGAATGATTTGGGGGTTTCTGTGCCCCAGATTGAAAACACCGCCGTTGCAATGGCAGTTGATCAGCCTCTTTTCGCCGGCAGCATCCCAGACATAGGGCCCTTCTCTCTTTCCGAAGACAAAATCAATGTCCACACTTTTGAAAAATTCGGCTTTCCCCGAGGAAACATGTTTTGAAAATCTTGAGATGATTTTCTCTTTAGGATCGCTTCCGATATATTTCATAATAAAACACCTTCCTGATCAAAAGTAAAAATCCCTTAATGCCTTAGCATCAAGGGAATGACAATTGCCGCAATGATGCCGACCATCGATAGAATGATTCCAGCCACGCAGACTATTCCCAGAAATTTCCAAAATGATTTCTGATAGGAAAATGCGGATTCCATTTCGGAGTCTATTTTATTGTTCACAAAACGATTAAGCGCCGAGGAATACTTAAAAAGGTATATGGACGGAATAATGTAAAAGATCGAAAAAAGTATATAAATTATTCCCACAAAAGCCGGTATTTTAGCGTTTTGTGATTGTGGAAATAAATTGCCTGCGAGTGTTATCAATATTCCCATCAGCACTATGAACCCGGCGCCGATAAAACCCATAATGGATAAGAACTTGGTCCACATTTTTGTGGAACGCAGATGATCCATCATTTGATCGGTTACTTTTACTGCTGGAGACACTTCCTGTTGTCCGTCCATAAACGTACCCCTTTCTTTAAACATCGATATCTTGTTGGTGTGGATCTTTTTTTGTAAGAAATGCTTTAACGATCGCATCATAGAGAACAAGGCTTTGTGTGTCAAGAGGAGAAAAAGGAACAAAATGTTCAATGTTCAAAGTTAAATATTCAGGAATACCCCCTCCTTTACCCCCCTAGAGGGGGGATAGAAATACCGGTTAAAAAATATTGGCAGATCGAGATTTTTCGTGTAAAGACACCGGATAATAATCTCTATCATAAAAGATACAAGCAGAACAATTTATGACATTTGAACGTCACAAAGTGAATAGACGGGTTTTGCAGGACCTGAAGAAGCGTTCCACGTTCGGTATTTTCTTCTATATTACGCTGGCTTTCACTGTCGTCTTCGCCGATAAATATTATGAAAGACATCCTCTGTTTTCCGTGATTTTTCTTCTCGCGATGCTGGGGATTTGTACGTTCCGGCTTGTTCACCTGCCGATTTCCAAGCAAATGGGCGACCGTTACGAAATAGTGAATAGAAATATTTTCTATGCCAGCGTGATTGTCTCCGCCGTGATCTGGGGAATAACATTCGCACTGATTATGTTTCAGCCGGAAGAGTATACTGTGCAGATGATTACGGCCGTTTTAATATGCGGCCTGTGCGCGGGCGGCGTGGTGGCTTTCATTCCCAACCGGTGGCTTTCCATTTATTTCAATTTATGCATGCTGATGCCGTCCGCCGTTCCCATGTTTATATACAAGTCCAATGTACATCTTGCCACATTGATTGCTTTCTTTTCCGTTTATCTGATGATTATCGCCTTCAGAGGCAACCGGGAGTACTGGGACGCTCTCGAAAACGAGCATCTGCTGGAGGTAAAATCCGATGAACTGGCGCGTCTGAGTAATACGGATGTTATGACCGGTCTATATAACCGGCGGTATTTCGATCAGGCGCTGGAGCTGGAATGGAAACGGTCGGGCCGCAACAAGTCCATTCTTTCCGTCATCATTTTCGACATCGATCATTTTAAAAATATCAATGACACGTTCGGCCATCAGGCCGGGGATAAATATTTAAGAAAAATGGCGCCGGCGCTGGATGCCGTTTTCAAAAGAGATTATGATATTGTCGCCCGTTACGGCGGAGAAGAGTTTATTGTGCTGCTGCCGGGCATTTCCGCCGAAAACAGCCGGCAGCTGGCTGAGCAGGTCAGAAAAAATATCGAATCTTTGATCGTTCGTTATCAGGGCAAGAAGATTACAACAACCGTCAGCGCCGGGATTATGTGTTGTGTCCCCGACTATAACACAAGTTCCGATTACATTGTCTCCTGCGCCGACAAAGCCCTCTATGAGGCAAAACAAACAGGCAGAAACATGGTGGTCGTTTTTACACCGGAGTCCGGAGATCATGATGCCCGGGATCGGGTTTTATGCGCATCTTAAAATCCCCCAAAAATTATTAAGGACCGGAGAATGACAGAGGGGTGATGGATTTACCCTGGCGGGCACCATGGCCGATCTGCGCCGAAATGATAAAAAAGTTTCCCCCTCTCCTCAAGGGCGGGAAGAAGAAACTGAAGAATTAATTTCTTCGTCAATCATCTGACGCAGGAGATTTTTGTTTACCTTCTGCATTCCGGTAAGGGGTATGACATCAACTATCCGAACGATCTTCGGTACGGCGTATTTTGCCACCGTGGATTTCAGGTAATCAATAATTTTTTCTTCGGTAATGGTTTGTTCGTATCCCTTTTGGGGCTGGATAAATACGCAGACACGCTCACTGCCTTTCCTCTCGGGATCGGGAATTCCGATCGTCGCGGCTCTTTCCACACCGGGATAAGCGAGCAGGAGCTCATCAATTTCTCTGGAATATACTTTGAATCCCGAAACAATGATCATGTCCTTGGTTCTATCGACAATGTAGAAATAACCGTTTTCGTCAATCCTGACGACGTCGCCGGTGCGAATATAGCCTTCATCATCCAGGCCGCTTCCCGCCCGGGGCCAGTACCCCAGCATTCTCTGAGGCCCGCGCAGGCACATTTCGCCTGTCCTGCCGCCGACTATTTCGTCCCAGGAAAGAACCGCTCCCATATCGACATCGACAATTTTTATGTCGGTGTCGGGCATGGGAATGCCGATGGTTCCTCTTTTTTCAATCTTTGCCCTTGCCTTCTTTTTGGCGCTCGACCGGGAAAGCATGCCCATGCTCTTGCTCAACAGACATCCGATCTTTTTACTGCCGATGGCGCTGAATAAAGCGCGGATCACGGAGGCAACACCGGGCAACAGAATAAATTTGTTATTCAGGGTAACAACCGTTTTGCCGCGCAGGATACGGAGAATAAAAGAAGGATTCAGATGTGTAACGGGCGACATTTCGGAAAGACCGTATCCCTCCATGATACCGCCTCCGCCGCCCATCTTTTCAAATTCCTCCTGAACGGTTCGTGACAGCGGAGCGGAACCGGAGATGCCCAGAATATTAATGTCCTTTAATTTTTCCCGCGTCAATTTCAGGAATTGCGTGGGCACGCCGATCTGTATAAAAGGATGATATTCCCTGATCATTCTGACCATGCCCGCCGTATCCCGGGCATCGGGAATGAGGATTTGATTAAAACCTTCCATGGTCATGCAATGCATGGTGCTGTGTCCGTATGAATGGAAGAAAGGCAATCCCATCAAAACGGTAAGCACACCCCTGACCAGCAGGTGCGCGGCGCCGAATGAATTCGCGTTTTGTATGGCGTTGGCATACACATTTCTGTGCGTCAGCATGCAGCCCTTGGGCAGCCCCGTTGTGCCGCCGGTGAAAAGAATCAATTCCAGATCCTTTTCGACATCGAACACAACGTCGGGAGGATGTGGCGGCGTCGCGGCGATAAGTTCGGCCATCCAGACCGCGTCTTTTATAGGAAGCGGTTCATAGCATGACGGTTTGTGGAGCGAGTAATCGGCTAATTTGGAAACGATGATATTTTTTATCGGAATTTTCTCCAGGATATCTTTTACAACGTCCAGATACTCATCCAGACAGATCAGGGCATGCGGCGAGCCTTCTTTGAACTTGTGTTGAAGGTGCTCGGCCGGTTCCAGAGAACTGCTGGGAATATGCACCAGTCCGGCCCGGGAAATAGCATAATCGGCAATCACAAACTGGATGGACGTCGGCAAAAGCGTGGCGATCCTGTCACCTTTTTTCAGACCCATGTTGTGCAAAGCCGTGGCCAGACGATCGACATGATCCTTCACTTGCGGATAGGTCATCATGTAATCCATCTGAATCAGACCCTGATTTTTGTATTTCTCCGCCGTGTTGTACAGGATGTCGTATGCCGGTTGATTGGGATAGGGTTTAAAGGTTTCAGGTATTCCGAAAACTCTGTATTCTTTTAACCAGGGGAAGTCCGTCCTCATCATACAATTTCTCCTGCCGATTTTTCATTATCCTATGTCGCTACGCTCCCGGGATAATTCCACTTGCAAATTTCACTTCACTTCGTTTGTGAAATTTGAGTGTCATTATAGCAAAAAGATGCTGATATTTCCCGTGGCAATTTCGAAAGGCATTATCCTGCTTCCGTAGTTTTTCTTGACAGTCATTGACTAATTTCCTATTCTTCATTCTGATAATTTTTAGGCTGTATTGAGGTGATGCATGGAAAAAATCTTTAATAAAAGAAGTATTCTCTTCGGGTTTCTGCTGGTGGCGTTGGTTATCGCTTTTGAAATTATCCTGCCCCGTTTGTCTCTTCCTGCCTGGCCGGCTTTTATGGTGATGATTTTCTTTTTCGTCGTTCATGAAGACACCAAGCAGGCTCCTCATATTCTGATCGGCGGGCTCGCGGGAATCTTCTGCACTGTACTGTGCGGCTGTTTTGTTGAAACTCTTCAGCCTGCGTTGGGACATGAAGCGGCCAAGCTTCTGTTTGTCGGCCTGTTTGTCTATTCCATTGTTCTTTTGCAGCATGCCATTCCCTATGTCTTCAACAGCTTCGCCTTTATGTTTTTTCTTGTGGCCGCGCTGGCCATGCCCGCGGCAAAAGTTTCTCCTTATGTCTGGATGGGCACCGAACTGGTCGTCGGCGCTATTTTTATCGCGGGAATTCTGGGAATCAACCGGCTGGTGGCCGTGATTTTGAAGGATGAATAAATTGGAACTTATTTTCATCGGGTGTCACTATGGTTCATACAGAAACAATTTCACTGAATACAAAAGGCTTCTGCGATATTATCAATATCACTCCCGCCGTGCTTTCTTGTGTAAAACAGTCATCGGTTGCCGATGGATTGGTCGTGGTTTTCTGTCCCGGTTCGACGGGAGCGATAACGACAATTGAATATGAATCCGGCGTGTTGCAGGACTTAAAGGACGCCCTGGAAAGAATCGCCCCTTCGGATATTTCCTATCAGCACGACAGACGATGGGAAGACGGCAACGGTTTTTCCCATGTCCGTGCCGCCTTGATGAAGCCGGGGCTCACGGTTCCTCTGGTCAGCGGCAGGCTGACGCTGGGAACATGGCAGCAGATCGTCTTTATCGATTTCGATAACCGCAGCAGGCACAGGGAAATTGTAGTGCAGGTTGTCGGGGAGTGAGAATCCCGCATAATCACCGGAAGCGATTCGAAAATTAGCCCCGTCCTATGAAAAACCGGGAGGACTTTCACGCACTAACGTGTGTCGCTTCATTACCCGGATAGCTCAATCAGCATTCGAATTTGGCTACGCCTGTGAGATGAGAAAATCTTTCCCCTCCTCCAGCGTCTTGCAAAGGATAAGATTTTTTCTTCCGGTAAAGGTCAGAATGCTCTTAAAGATAACTTCTTTCAAACCTTCCACACCGTAAACAGCCGCGCATTTGATGTACGGTTCGTTTCCCTTTACGAAATCTTTCAAGGCGGCGGTTACCGACATGTCAAAGCCGGCGCCTCTGACATTGACCAGAGCAAGTATCGATTTGGGAGGTTGAGTGTGAATGACCGCCTGGGCTTTTGCAATAGCCGGAATTATTTCACCCGGTTTTCCGTTTTCGAAATTCTCATACAGTATTTTTACTCCTTTATGCGTTATGAAAATTACATCAGGCATTTTCCGTCTCCTTTCTTACAGTTCTGTTTTGTTTCAAATTGTTCTGGGAATGGTTATTATTATCAATTTCTATCAGTTTGATCAATTCTTTTTCCATCTCATCTCATAAAAAAAACCCCGGGAGGTTACCCGCCCTCCCGGGGTTTCGTTTAAAGATTAAATAACTATGCGCTTAGAAACTGAGCGTAAGTTTGTTGATGAGTAGATAGTCATTTTCGACAATGCCATTTTCACAAGAACCCTTGAAGAAATCACCGGTAAAGAGATAACCGAAGCCCAGCATATAGGACAGGTTATTGGTGATTTTGTAAGTTCCGGTAAGGTCAACTTCCCAGCCGTAGGCTTTGTCCACATAATCGCTGTCCGGTTTTTCATCGGCTCGTGCATAAGCCAGTGACAACATAACATCCGATTGAGAGGTGGGTTTTACACCCACTCTGCCCTGGAAAAACCAGGCATTATTCATCGTGCCGCTGACGGCATCGTCATCATGATCGCTCTCAACACCGCCGGTCCAGTGATCGATAATTTCAGTGTTGAACAGAATCAGGCAGGGATTCCAGTCAATTCCGCCGCCGGTTGCACCGCCATAATGTAGATAGCTGCCGCCTTCTTTTTTATCGGTGTCCACTTTATCGCCGGAAAGATATGCAAAAGTACCGCCGACATAAAACATCTTGAAGTCGGCAACGGCATCAACAAAGAAATTAATGCCTTCCATTCTTTGATTATAGTAATAGTAAGTACTTCCGTCTTCGTTATCTTCTTTTCCCCAGTAGTAATCCAATTCCGCCTGAATCGCTACGGAACCGATCTTGGTTTTGACATAAGGCTGCAAACTGTTCATCTGAATCAGAGAGCCGTATGGATAGCCATCATCTTTATAACTGGCATTGCGAACAAAAATATAACGGGCTCCGGCCTCGCCGTCTTTCCAGTTATAAATTACACCGGCAATATATTTGTCATAATCAAGGTCCGTCGTTTCGCTATCATTACTGGCTGAGCGGCTGTTGTCTTCCATTTTGACAATTTGCGCCAGATATGTCCATGCGCCCTGCTTCAACGACCAACCGATTACACCCTGAGGTACCGAACTGTCGCCAAAAACCGTTCCCCATGTTCCGTCATTCTGATAACCGGCGGTAAAGGTACCCATCGGGGAAGTATATTGAACATAAGCCAGGTCGATGGCTATATTTTCATTTTCCATTCTTGTTCCGGCTGAATCTTCAACCCAATTTGAATCCTCGTCGCTTCTTGCTCCACCCCAGATTCTTTCCATGGCGTCAAAACGGGTGACCAGTTTCAGGCTTGGAGATACGATAAAATCCGTACCCACGCGCAGTCTCTGGAAAAAGAATGCTGTGCTGGGACTATAATAATCATCACTACCATAGTGACCGCCCGATACGTCCATTCTATTTAAATACAATCCGCCGGCATAATATTCGGCGCCTACTTTTACGTCAACCGCAAGGGCCGACGCACTGAAGGCCATGACCAGCCCCAGTGACAACAAAACTAACCAAAATCTCTTCATTAACAACTCCTTCATAATAATTTAGCTTTTAAAAAAACGGGTATTTTTCAAAAGCGACTTTTGCCGATCCGCTCTGCAACTTACGAAGATTCCCTTAAATTGCCGGTCAAAAACTTTTATTTAGTAGCATTTGAAAAATTCTCTTGTCAATTACATTTTACAGACTAACAGCAAATCATCGATGACTTAAAGAAAATATATTGACAAGTATTTTCCGGAAGGAACTGCCGCTGCCGGGCAAGGCGCAAGCATCGCATCCGTAAAGATAGACGATTTGAATGACCCGATCATCAAAATAATTCGTTTAAAGCAACAAATATTCCGTCAAAATGAACCGAATATCGCTTCGGATTGACTGAATTCCCTGTTTTGAAATTTTTAATTTTATGCTAGGGTGCAAAACCAATCAATCAAATCCGCACAACTTTTTGATTTGGATTTTCATTAGTTCTGTTTATGAAAAGGGGGTAGTGTTTATGAAAAAAGTTGTTATAGCAGTTGTTGTGATTGTCGTTCTTGTTTTGGCCTTTCTGGGCATCAGTAATTTAAAATCATCCTCAATTCCGGCCGATAATGCCGCACAAGCCGCGGAGAATGCGAAATCGTGGACGCTGTCAACCGGTAATACCTACATGCTGTTGAATAATGTCAAATTCAGATATACCGACGACGTGTTTATAAGCGTTCATCGCATGCTGGCTATAACAGAGCCGGTAAAACCCTACAAATATGTCGATATGAACGACGCAAGATCTTTTAGTCTCAAGATCATCAACGCTCAATGTTCTCTCGAACCTTCAGTAAGGGAAAATCTTTTCAACAAACAAGTTTTAAATTATGAAGGCTCGCCTTTAGCAAACCTAAGAATGACGGCGGTGGCCGTCGACGTGAACGGCCAAAAAGTGCCTATGCTTAAAATAAACGGCATGATGAAGCTGGGCGTATGGCTTCCCTTTGAAATGCTGGGCAAGGTCGGGGTGGATAAAAAGACTAACAGCATGACGATTGACGCCTATAATATCAAGTCGCTGGGTATGCCCTTTGTCAAAAATCTTATGGATGCGTCCGGAATAGAACTCGCAAATCTTTTAACCATCAAGCCGGGCAGAGGCTTATCGATTGTAAAAAATACCATGTATGTCGATGCCATGAACATAACCCCGCCGCCGAAATTATCCGGCAAACTCCTTGATGCCCGGTCTAACGTAAAAACCAACTGCATCGATCTGAAGATCGGCGAGGAAAATGCTGCGGAAGTCAAGTACTCACTGCTGGTCCCGGAAGCAAAAAACTATATTTATATATTTGACGGCTCTTTGATATTCGGGAAGCTGCTTTCGTCAAACGGGAAATTGCAGTTGATCGACACCAAGCCGGCAGATGACATGGATTTTTATCTGAATAAATATCTGTTGCAGCTGAGCAAGAGCGAAATACGGATGACGGCTGATGCCGCAATGATTGTTTACATACCGGACTATCAATCTATTATTAAAAAATAGAGGCTGACACAGTACGTCAATCAAGTCCGGAATATTGTTCAAGGATATCCGTCAGGATATGTTTTACCGCGTTCAACAGGCAATCGTCGGAACAGACGATTGCCTGTCTTTGCAAATTGCGAATAAAATCAACAGTCATTTCTCTCTTTTTTTATTTCAAATTTTTCCCCTGCATTCATGCAATAAAAAGCTGAAGTATAAACCGACATATGATAAAAACGGCTAAAATGAGCCGGGGACAGCAATAATGTTTAAGATTCAAAAAATCATATCAGGTGGACAAACAGGAGCGGACAGAGCGGCGCTTGATTTCGCCATCGATAATGATTTTCTTTATGGCGGATGGCTTCCCAAAGGCAGAAAAACTGAGGACGGCAGGCTTCCCGAAAAATACCATCTTCAGGAAATGCCCACAGGCGATTATTCCAAACGAACGCTGCAGAACGTGCTCGATTCCGACGGGACATTAATCGTTTCCCATGGATTTCTCACCGGCGGATCGGCATTAACCAGGGAATTTGCCGTCATGCATAAAAAGCACTGGATTCATATCGACATGAATGAATTGTCCCTGCCGGAAGCGGCAGAAAAGCTTTCTTCGTGGTTGAAGGAGAGAGAAATCAAAGTTCTGAATGTAGCCGGTCCTAAAGCCAGCAAAGATCCGAAGATATACAAGGCAGCGTTTCGTCTGCTTGGAGAAACTTTACTAAAGGAGAGAGCATCATGAGCACACTGAAAGTAATCATATTGATCAGCGCGCTGTCGGGTCTTTTGATGATTGTCGGATATCTGGTGGGCAGGGGAAAAGGCATCGTTATCGCTCTGATTCTCTCAGCCGTGATGAACTTCGGGAGTTACTGGTTTTCCGACTCCATTGTCCTGAAAATGTATGACGCCCGGCCGGTCACGCAGGAGGAGGCGCCTCTTCTCTACGATGCAGTGGAAGATCTCGCCATCCGGGCCGCGATACCCATGCCGAAGCTCTATATCATTCCCTCCGACGCACCCAACGCGTTTGCCACCGGCCGCAACGAAAATCATGCGGCGGTTGCCGTAACCTCCGGTCTTTTGAATCTGATGAACCCCGATGAACTCCAGGGCGTCATCGCGCATGAGCTTTCGCACATCAAACACAAGGATATTCTGATCAGCACCATGGCGGCAACGATTGCCAGCGCCGTTGTCCTGTTGTCGCGCTGGAGTCTTTTCTTCAGCAGTGACGACGGCAGCGTCGTCAGCGCCATTGCCGTGGCGGTTATTGCACCGGTTGCGGCAACACTCGTGCAGATGGCCATATCGCGCTCCCGGGAATACGATGCCGATACCGGCAGCGCTAAAATAACCGGCAAACCCGAAGCGCTGGCCGGAGCTTTGATGAAACTATCCGACACGGCAAAACAGGCGCCGATGCATGCCAATCCCGCCACCGCCCACATGTTTATCGTCAGTCCGCTCTCCGGCGGCACGATCATGGGATTATTCAGCACTCACCCGCCGGTGGAAGAGAGGATTGAAAGATTACTCGCGATGAAAGGCGGTTGGACGTAAAAAGTTTTATGAAGGAAAACAGCACTGAAAGAATTCCCACCAGAGACGAATGCGAAGAACTCATGGCCAGATATGCCATGCTGCCGAATATCGTGGAACATTCCCGGCAGGTGATGCGTGTTTCGCTGGCGGTTGCCGATCATCTCAAAGACGGCGTATCCGTGAACCGGGATCTGGTAATGGCGGCCGCACTGCTCCACGACATTACCAAAACCCGGTCGCTGAAAACAAAAGAAAAGCACGCTGCTTCCGGCGGCGCCCTGCTGCGCGAGCTGGGCTTCCCGAGTATTGCCGAAATTATAGAGCAGCATGTCGTCATTCAGAATCTTGATCCGGAAGGAGCCATCGAGGAGAAGGAAATCGTCTATTACGCCGACAAGAGGGTGATGCACAACACGATTGTGTCCCTCGAGGAAAGGGCGCGGGATTTACTCAAGCGCTACGGCGTCACGGAAGAAATACGCACTCAGATCCTCCGCAACTGGGAACAGGTCAAGGTGGTGGAACAAAAGATCGCCGGCTTTTTAAAAACCGACATCCATAATGCTCTGCAAAAAATAGCTTGATCAGATACTGCTTTCTCAAAACGTAAAATGGGTTTATCATTGATCAGTCCCTGTTGATCCTAAGGAGTTTTGCTATGGACCGGAAAAAATTAACCATCCCCGTCGGAGGGGATGAATCCGTATCGGCAATTCTCACCCTGCCGCCGGATAAGAAAAAGACGTTGAGCACGGGCGTCATCACCGCCCACGGCGCCGGCAATGACATGGAAAACGATCTCGTCGTCGCCTTTACGGACGGCGTGGCCGGAGCCGGCTATCCGACGCTGCGGTTCAATTTTCCTTACAAAGAAAAGGGTCTGAAAGCGCCGGACAGGCAGAATAAACTGGAGGATACCTGGGCGGCGGTTTGCCGGTATTTTCAGGAAAACGCAGAGATCAGGATTAATCGCATCATTGCCGCCGGCAAATCCATGGGCGGACGGGTAGCTTCGCAGATGGCCGCCGAAAAAAGACTGCCGGTGGAGGGTCTGATCTTTCTGGGTTATCCCCTGCATCCGGCGGATGATCAGACAAAACTCAGGGATGCCCACTTATCCAGGATAGCCCTGCCGATGCTCTTTTTCGCCGGCACCCGCGATACCCTGTGCAATCTGACCAAGCTACAAAATGTCCTGAATAAAATTTCCGCACCGTGGCAACTGGAAATCATTGAAGGCGGCGATCATTCTTTTTATGTTCCCAAGTCCATGAACCTGGCCAAGTCCGATGTTTTCGACCATGTTGTGCAAACGGGCATCAAATGGCTGGAAAAAACTTTTATCCAAAATAATTGAAATTTATTTTTGCCTGTATTTTTTAAAACGTCAACCTTGATCAAGATAATAGATATTCAAATATAATTTTATGTTATAATTTGTACAGAGGAAGCAATCTTTCATCAAAATCAAATATAAGGAGAATGGATAAAAATGAAAAAAATCATTGCGATGGCAGGCATTCTGTTTTTTCTGGTTTCAATAGTTCTTTTTGCTCCCTGCCGCAGCTACGCGATTAATCCCCAGCCTGAACCGCCTAAGACGAAACCCGACATCGTCACCAACGAGACCTGCACGGGGACGATCATAAAGATCATCGGCACCAAGATCACCGTCAGAGACGATAAAGGGAAAGAAAGAATCATCGAAAGCAATAGGCCGGGTCTTAAAATCGGCGACAAGGTAAAGGTAACAACAAGGAATGGTCTGACCTGGTTAAACCCGCAACCCGAACCGCCGGTACCGGCTCAAATGAAACAGATTAAAAACTAGGATTCATTTAAGAGAAACCTTAATTTCCTTCTTCAATTTGTAATATCAATTCTTGATTTTAAAGACAGGAAGGGTTTTATCAGACTTCATAAAAAAATCAGGTATTCACAAAAAGTGAACACCTGATTAATTTATCTGCATAATATTTTAAGCAATTATTTTGCAGGTGCAGCAGGCACAGCGGGTGCAGGTGCAGGAACAGCAGCATTATCTGCGGGTGCCGGAGCCGGTGCTTCAACTTTAGGAGCTTCTGCAGGTGCAGTCTCTTCAGCTTTTTTGCATCCTACGACTGAAAAAGATAAAGCAGCAACAAACAGCATGGCTACAAAAATAGCAAATATTTTCTTCATTATCGCAAACCTCCTTTCAAAGATTTCATGACACTTGATTTACATAAGAAGTCTTTATATTCGTAGCAAAAATACGCTTTTTTAAAAACTTGTCAAGCACAAAATTAATAAATTACAGTTACATCCGGCAAGTTTGATTTTCGTATTCTTTTTTAGTTGATAATGCCATGTTTTCCTTATATATTTTGTAAAATATGACTATTTTTTAAAATATAGCTTGATTTTTTCTGATAGTTTGATACAGACTAGCAACAGCAAAAAGGATAACGACAAACATAGCAAAATAAAAACGGCGAAATCTTCTTAAGCGGCGATTTATACAAGTTACTTGCTCCGCTCTAAAAATGTGCTAAAGGCCGGTAAGGTTATATCAATAAGCCCGTGTCTTTCGGCACGGGTTTTTTGTTTTCCTTTCCGACAATGAGACAAGTGATGTGGTCGCTTTTTGACGATTCTGATAATTAATTTCTTATTCACTACGTCCTATGGTCCACAAATTTTTCGATATTGATGTAACTTTTAGAAAAGCCAAATTATAGTATAATTTGGCCAACTTAATTATCAAATATTCCCTGTTGACAGTTTATTTTTTGAGGAGTATTGGAAAACCAGTTACTGTCCTGTTAATCCGTTAACCTGATCCACAAACTTCTGGAGTCCATCATGAAAAGGATTTATCAGAAGTTACCGATTATAGGCTTCCACGGGGACTGCCATACCTCCGTGGAAGCCTATATTTTACGACACTCAGAGCATCTATTTTCATAAAAATAAATTCAGGCATTCACCTGCCTGTTGATAAGGAGGTAAGAAAATGGTTATCATAGGTATGATGTCGTATCCGCCGGAAAGCGCCAATGAGATGGGCAAGCGTTTTTTGGAATCCTCCGCAATCCCTTCCTACATGACCCTGAAAGGACCCTATGTGTACAGCGACTTAGGAGGGGGGATCAAGATCATCGCCTTATATGAGTTTGACCAGTCCAAATTAAAAGAAGCGGAAGAAGTTGTTCTGAACCGTTACGCAAAATATTTCGGAGTTCCCGGATTTACCTATTCTGTCCAGCCATGGCTTGAAATAAAGGAAGCTCTTAAATTGATCGGATTAGGTTAAAAAATCAACGTGCCGGCTCCCCCTGACTAATTAAGCTCAACAGCCAGGGTTGTAAATCGAATCCCGGCTGGGGCACAGTGAAACTTATCGATAAAACGTTCTGATAAAAATGAAAAGAAAAGCGGAGCCCGGGTTCAATTTAAAGAAACAGCAAAGGCAGAGCAATTCATTGCCCTGCCTTTTTTTATGCAAGTTTCAAATGCGATTATTAACGGCATAATCCTGACACATGAAAAATTTTGTTTCTTTGTCTGTGGCATGCCGTCTTAAGAAAATTTGAGGCTTGCAATGTCGAGAAAAATGATATTCACTTCAAACCTGACAATGCAGATTTATACACGGGTCAATCCTGAGCACATGACAAAATAATTAAAAGAGTATTCCAATACATTGCCATAAAAGGAGTGAATTATGAAATATGCTTTATCTGCACTACTTGCATTTTGCTTTATTTCTTTAACGATTACAAACGTCCACGCCTTTTATTGCGGAGCTGAAACTGCAGGCCGTGGGGATTATGCGGCCGATGTTGAAAAAAAATGCGGCAGACCTTTTAAAAAGATACATTCCTGGACCAAGATAGATGGTAAAAAAAGGTTTTGTGAAAAATGGTACTACAACTGCGGATATAATGATTTTATGTATGAATTAATTATTATTGATAAAAAAGTTTTTAAAGAAGAAGCCGTCCGCAAAGGAACCGGAAATTCACGGTGTAAGGCCAACCGTTAAGATATAAATGGATGCCGCCACTGCTTTTGTTATTTTGATAATTAATTTGTTATTTTTTTTCTCCTGCCATGCCTTATCAGCTTTGATATTTATTAAACCTTTCAAGCTATAATCAATAAAAAGTTCTTTCTGCTTTTATAAGGGGTATTTCCGGATATTCCATTTGGCGATTCTCATCGACGGAATAAAGAATTTCTGATAAGATTTTTGTTGTTATGGCCGCAAATACTCTACAGAAATTTCTCACCGGGGATGGCGTTCGGTTGGAGATCCTGGGCGCCGTTCCGGAAAACGCCGGAGCCTGTTTGATCGTCTGGCCCTGCATGGGCGGTGCGGTACAGATGTACCGGGTGCCGGTGGAGACCTTCACTTCCCGGGGTTGCGCCTGTATCCTCTATAATCCGCGCGGTCACGGCCGTTCCGAAGGCGAGATGGAAATTCAGGCTATGTCGAGAGATCTGGATGAAATTATCCGGATGTATGTTCCTTCAAAAGCACCTCTGGTCATCGTCGCCCATAGCGCAGGAGCAAACGCCTGCCTGCAATTCGCGGCACGATACCGCCCGCCGGAACAATTCGTCCTGATCGCGCCGGTACTGGATTCGCGTGAATCGCTGTTTTTGATGTATCAAAGAAAGACCATCGCTGAATTCATCGATATTGTGTGCACCTATGCGCATGACGACGCCATTGTGCGACGGGTGCTTGCCGATGAAAAATGGCTTAATGCCGATGTATGGAAATCGCGCGGCTACAGGCAAATGCTGGATGATGTTCCCGCGCGCATTCATTTGGGCACATTCCTGGAAAATCTCTTTCTTCCCGGACACAATGCCTTTGCGGAGCTGGAAAGATTTGCCGGGCGCACCCGCATCTTCATGACCGAAAACGACACCTGGTATCCGGCCGCAACCGTTAGGGGCCTGGCCGATAAGTACGGTATTCCCATTGAAACGCTGGCGGAAGCACAAAACCATTTTTTCATGGGCGCCTGGGAGCATGTGTGGGCGGAGGTTCTTCGCTTAATCCGCTCTCTGTCAACGGAAAAGACCGAACAGAATGAATCAAAGGAAATAAAAAATGGTTTCTGAAAATATCCCGGTGATTATCGGTGCAGGCCAGGTGACAAAAAGAGAGGCGTCTGCCGTGACCGGTGGCTCGCCGGTGGACCTGATGGCTGAGGCTGTGAAGGTTGCGGCAGAAGACGGCGGACTGACGAGAGAGTGCCTGAAAAAGGCTGACCTGCTGATCACCACATCGCTTTTTTCCGACGACGGCATTATTAATCCGCCGGATTGCGTGGCCGATAAACTTAATCTTTCCGATGCGCGATGCATGGTTTCCGGGTTTGGCGGCATCATGCCGCACGCCATGCTGCGCCATGCCATGAAGGCAATCGCCGAAAAAAAAGCCGACCTGGTTATTCTAACCGGAGCGGAGGCTCAGCACACCATGCAGCAGGCAAAATACTCCAAAACATTTGCCGGCTGGAATATAGCATCCGGACGACTCTGTCTTGCGCCGCTTTCCCCTGTAGGACTGTTTGATGGAGCCTGCGAAACAGAACATGTTCACGGTCTTTCGCTTCCCGCCACTGTCTATCCCATGTTTGAAAACGCCCTTCGCCGGCGGTATGGACGCACGGTTACGGATCATACGCAGAAAATTGGCAGGCTGATGAGCCGCCTTTCCCAGGTGGCGGCGAAAAACCCTCATGCCTGGTTTCAGAAACCGTTTACACCTGAGGAAATAATTACAGTTTCTGAAGCCAACCGCAGCACCGCTTTCCCTTATACCAAACGGATGAACGCCATGCTCCTGGTAAACCAGGCCGCCGCCCTCATTGTCACATCGGAAACGCGAGCCCGGAAGATGAGTATCGACCGGTCAAAATGGGTGTATGTACACGGCTATGCCGAAGCCAATGATCACTGGAACGTACTGGAAAGAGAGGGCTACGGTTTTTCCCCGGCCATTGAGATCGTGGGCCGAACCGCTTTAATGCAGGCCGGCGTGACCATTGAAGACATTGATTTCCTCGATCTGTACAGCTGCTTTCCGGTTGCTGTGCAGGTGACCCGTGATATGCTGGGTATTGCCGAAAACGATAACCGGCTGCTTACAGTTACCGGAGGACTTCCTTATTTCGGCGGACCGGGAAACAACTATGTCATGCACTCCATGGCGCAAATGGTTGAGGTTCTGCGTCAACATCCCGAAAAGACCGGCCTTGTCACCGGCAATTCTTTTTATATGACCAAGCACTCGGCAGCGGTGTGCAGCACCAGTCCTCCAAAAGACAATTCAGCGGCAACAGCCGATATCAGTCCTTGCCAGAAGGCAGTTGACCAAAAGCCCAGACACGAGATTGATCCGCTGCCAAAAGGACGCGCAACGGTAGAAACATATACTGTGATTTACGACCGGAATAATTTGCCGGGCAAAGGCGTTGTCATCGGGAAAAAAGATGATGGAAAGCGTTTCGCCGCATACACGCCACCCGACCAATCTTTATTTTCAGCAATGATCAAGGACGACTTTTGCGGTATTAAGGGTACAGTCGTTTCCAAAGACAAAGTCAACATCTTCAAACCCGATTGAATATCGATGATCCTGATATTAGAATCTTTCAATCAGTAATCTTCAATTTTATTTGTTTGTGAGAGTCCGGATGAGTACAATAAAAAAGTACGTGGTCAATGTTTTGAAGGTTCTGTCAATTTCAAGAAAAAAGGCGTCTCGCTAATTAAGCGAAACGCCTTGATATTTGGTGAGCCCTGTCGGAATCGAACCGACAACCTAATGATTAAGAGTCATTTGCTCTGCCAGTTGAGCTAAGGGCCCTAAAGAACTTTTGAAAAACGCCCATATGTCCCGATAAAATCGGGATTACCTTCGCCATTCCCCGGCTTTCGCCGGCGCAGGCTATGCAGCATACTTCAAGTACGCCTCACGCCGCATGTTTCGGATGCCTTGCCTCTGGCCGTTTTTGAACAGCTCTTATTTTCAAAAGAACGTTGTTTTTCTCTATTCTGGCGCGCCCGGTAGGATTCGAACCTACGACCAACAGATTCGAAGTCTGCGACTCTATCCAGCTGAGCTACGGGCGCGTAGTTTCAAATCCCAAAAAATGGGGTGAGTGAAGGGGTTCGAACCCTCGACCTCCGGGGCCACAACCCGGCACTCTGACCAGCTGAGCTACACCCACCATTTATCGCCTTGGTGCGCCTGGAGGGATTCGAACTCTCGGCCCACGGATTAGAAGTCCGTTGCTCTATCCAGCTGAGCTACAGGCGCATTTTTAAACCTGTGCCTAAAAAGAGATAGCCTAATATCCCCTCTTCCTTCTTTTGTCAAGATGAAATGCTTTCAAAAGTTATTTTTCCGGGCTGATTTTCGTCCCGGGAAACTTATAGGTCATCTAACATAGCCGGCAATCCCGTCAAACCGGTAAAATTTCTTGCTGATTTTGCCGCCCATCATGTCCGTTGAGTAAAAATAACGGCCGGTCCGGGAGTTATACCAGCGGTAAAGCTCCCGTGTGTTGGTCAGTTTCGATGTCGCGATGTTGCCTATAGAACCTTCAAATACATAACCTCTCAGATCTTTTCCTCCGCCATTATAACTATAATGATAGAAATGACTTTGCCGCTGCGGATTATACCAGCGATAGAAGGCCACCGTCCCCGGGGTTTCCGGCTTGAACAACCGGAAAGCAATTCCTTCCTTGACATAATTATTCTGGGCCAATCTCAGCGCTTCCGCCTGAGGATCAGCCGTAAAAAGATAATCCATTCCGTTGTAATATCTGTAAATATCCACCGTCTTTGATATATTATCGGACAACACCTCCGCATATACTTCCACAATGGCTTCACCGCCGTTGGTGCGGAATACAAGATCTTCCTGATAAACCCCGGGAAGCATTTGACCCGTTTTCATTGAGACTGTCAGATAATGGGTTTGTCTGGTCGTCGCACCGGAATTAGGAAATATTTTTATGCTGTCCGGCGGTAAATATGCTGTTTTTATTCCCAATATTTTAAATCCTTCAAATATGAGAAGATTGTCCTTGCCCGTTATCGTGAGAACATGAGGACCATCGATCAAATTATCGGCAATCAGTAATTCTCCCTCGTTTTCTTCGAGTTCTTCAAACAGATCGTTTGTATCAATCAGTTTTTTATCCAGGAAGACGGCCACATTTCCCTCTTTAACGTAATTTAACAAATATAAAATTATCCCCGTCCCGTTGAAATTAATCTTAATAATATTTTCACCCGGCGCTCCCAAAGGATAGCCGTTGCTTTCAGTCCATCTGCCCGTTAACTCAACCTTATCTTTCAAATGCGCGGGAAGGGCATAGAAGCCGGTGCCTCTTGTTTCTTCATTAACAAATGACAGATACCTGCCCTGCTGAAAATCATCGGGCAGATCTTCTTTTTCGTGCTTTTGCGCGGCAACCGACCACATCAGCATGTCTCTGCCGCTGTTGGTTAACAGTATTTTTTTGGAAATAATCTTCTCCGGCAAAACACTTCCCATATCCAGTCTCAATGGAGTTAAATTAATCAAAGGAGTTTTTTGTGTGAAAGCTATTATAAAAGTAACAAGTATTACCTTCTGACCTTTGGTGTGGCTGACGTTGATCGCTTCCTTATGCGTACCGGCGGAAAATTCTTTCGTACAAATAATCTTTCCGCCCGCAGATTCCAGTTTCATTTCGACCAAAGCCGGCCCCTTCCTGGAGCCGGCTTCCTGAGACGATGACTCTTTATGTAATAGCCTGATTGTCACATGCAAAGACGCCGAATTATCTGTAAGAGATCCGGATAGTTTTTGTTTTTCCGTCCTGCTCCAGCCGACCGGACCTTCCGTTGACCAGTCAATAATACCTATTCCCGCGTTTTTCAGCGTAAAAGTTCCTTCAACCGGTTTGTCAAAAGAAACAACGCCCAAATTAATTTCCTCCGGAGTGAGGGACAGTGTCGGCGTTGACAGTTTCACTTCTTTTTTTGCCGGATGGGAAACATTTTGTTTAATGACGGTTTTATTTTTCTCGGGGTTGGCAACGCTTTGAGCCGGACAGTTAGATGGAGAAATAAAAAATAACGCTATAATAACAAAGATAAAATAATTCTTTATCTTGAACATAAATGCCTCAATAAAAACGTTGTTGAGTTAGTAACTCAAAGCTTAAAATTAAGCAACTGTTTTCATTTTTTATATTCTCCGCTTTTTTTTAAACAAAAATCAGCAGCATTAAAACACTTGACACGCTCGTCAAACAAGATGTAATTTGCGGTAAATTTCCCCAAAAATAATTGGCAAACATATTACCACCATTTACTTATCGGGTATTTATGGATGATGATATTTTACAATATTGGATAGCTTTAAAATCCGTCGCGGGCATCGGAAATGTTAATTTCCCGGTCCTGGTGGATAAATTTGGTTCTGTTCCCGCCGTTTTCAGCGCATCAATCCCCGAGCTAAAGGAAACACCGGGAATTTCCAAGGAAACATCCGCAGCAATCGCCAATTTCAAAGATTGGAATAAGATTAAAGGAGAGCTTGAACTTCTCAGAAAAAGCAATGTTAATATAATCACTTACCGGGATGAGCTTTATCCTCATCATTTATTGAATGTTTACGACCGCCCTCCTTATATATATGTGCAGGGAAATCTCTGTAAAGATGATATAAATATTGCCGTAGTCGGCTCAAGAGCAGCCAGTACTTACGGCAGGTACACCACCGAAAGAATCAGCCGGGAACTCGCCCTCCAGGGCGTAACTGTGGTCAGCGGCATGGCCCGGGGCATTGATTCCGCCGCGCATCGCGGCGCCATAAGCGCACATGGCCGAACCATCGCAATTTTGGGCAGCGGCCTGGATGTGATTTATCCTCCGGAGAATAAAAAGTTATTTGCCGATATTCTTGAAAGCGGCGCCGTCATTTCGGAATATCCGTTAGGCACTCCGCCCCGCTCAACAAATTTTCCGGCGCGCAACCGTATAATCAGCGGCATGTCATACGGTGTTGTCATTGTGGAAGCCGGGGAAAAAAGCGGTTCCCTGATTACTGCCAAGCTGGCGCTGGAACAGGGACGGGAGGTTTTTGCCGTACCCGGGAGCATTGATTCCGCCGGTTCGCGTGGCACAAACAAGCTGATTAAGCAGGGAGCAAAACTGATTGAAAATACGGAGGACATTCTGGAAGAAATCCTGCCTCAGATAGAACGGACCACCGTCTTGAAAGCGCCCTGTACTTCCACTGCCGCAAAAATTGCCGCAGCGCATCTCGAACCATTAAATGAAGTCGATCAAAAGATATTCCATGCCGCTTCCAGAGGTCGCGTTCACATTGACGATTTGATTTCCACTACGGGTTTATCGTCCGCCGATATTCTGAGCGCATTGACGACCATGGAATT
>JAJFTS010000271.1 GCA_021372815.1 Deltaproteobacteria bacterium
CGGTGATGTAATCAATTACACCTTTTATTGTTCAGGCGACACCGATGGCAACGGCCTTTTTATCGGTGCGGGATATAACGCCAGCAAGGCTTTGGGCATTGGGATTAGGGTTGCTGCGGCAGACGCTCAGGTAGCTATCGCACATGCCGACTATTCGGACACCGTAACACTGACCATCACTTATTAATGTAGAAGAAAATAATCTCTATTGTCCGATTGGCGCAGCATTTTATCAGATCTTGCCTTAAGCAGGATATTGAAAACTGGAAAAAAGCTGCGGTTTCTATTATAAAAGTCACGTTATAATCAATGCAAGGATTTGAGCCATGCGGCGGCAAACACAAAAAATATTATATGGCATTTTAGTATTATTATTGCTGGCAGGGGTGGACAGCACTGCTCAGGCGGCAATTAATTGTCCCGGAGCCCTGCCGTCGGGTGCTCAGGGACTATCCTATACTTACACCTTCACAGGAAGCGCAGGAAACGGAGGCACTCCTTGGTGGAGAATAGTTTTCGGCTCCCTTCCTCCGGGATTGAGTCTGACCGGCCAGTCCTTGAATTCCGTCAACCTGACAGGAACTCCGACCTCATCCGGAACTTACATGTTTGCAATCAGCCATAGAGAGCCGGGTATGGATCCGATATGTTTTTGTACGATTGTAATCAATGCGGCGGGATGCTCTTTTACCGGCACCAGCACAGGAAGCATACTCTTCGATATTGATCCATTATCGGCCGGACCCATCAACAATTCCATTATTACACCAGTGAATTTCAGGTGCGTTGCAGGAACAACTTATACTGTTTCTTACACATCCGCGCAGGTTTTGTCCGGAACAAATAATTCCATTCCCTTTACGCTGGTCCTGGCTTCCGGCGGAACAAGCTCTTCGAGCACAACGGACATCCCCTTGCTGACAACAAACTCCGCCATATACGCGGCTGATTATCGAAACGCATATGCGGAAACAGACAGTGTAACGGTATCAAACGTAACCATCAACTGGACGGGGAATACAGGAAGTCCGATATACGCGACGGTGAACGCCAGCGGCACAGTAATCAATACTTGTTCGTTTACCGGCAGTCCTGCGTTGAATTTCGGCGTTATTGACGCGGTTGTCAATGCTGCAGGGGCAACGGCAACCGTAACGCCGCCTGTACTTGTTTGCACTACGGGAGCGGCGGTTACGGTAACACACAATGGCGGATTAAACTATTTAAGCACACCACGACTTAAGGATTCATCAAACAATTATATAAATTATATCCCCGGTTTTACAAGTCCCTTATCGGGTGCGGGCGCCTCCATAGATATCGGCGGAAGCGGCGCCGGTCGTTTATCTCTAAGCGCAACAATTCCCTCCGGAGCTCTTGACGCCGCTCCGGCCGGTATGTATAGTGACATTATTACCTTAACAATCAGCTATTAATCCTTTGGGGATAAAAGCTGAAAGGCTGGAAAGATAAAAACCTATTAAGAGACGGAGAAAAGACATGAAAAACATTTTCTGTAAAATGGTTGAGTCATTGAAAAGAATCGCGGTTGCAATGTTATTCCTGGCGGTTTTCATTTCCCGGGCCATTGCGGCTGATTTTCAAGTACAACCTATGACCATGGACCTGGGCGGCAATGTTAAAAGCGGCGCCTTTTCGGTAATTAATAACGGAAAAGAAAAGATTGATTTTCAGGTATCCGTCAAAGAATGGACCCAGGATGAAAAAGGCAAGGACGTTTACACGGACACAAACGACATCGTATTTTTTCCGAAGGTCATGAGTGTCGACGCCAATTCGCAGCGGGCAATCAGAATCGGCTTCAAAGCGCCGCTGGGTTTAAAGGAAAAAACTTATCGCCTTTTCGTCGAAGAAATCCCCACACCCAAAAAGATACAGGACGCGGAGGTAAAAAAGAACATCAAAGCAGGTGTTACCATAGCTTTTCGCTTCGCGATGCCGATATTTGTAAAACCGGCTAAACCTCATGAAATATATGTACTTGACAAAATTAACATGTCTCAGGGAACGGCAAGGACAATTGTCAAAAATACCGGCAATGTGCACATTAAACTGCGCGCCGTAAAGTTCAGCGGCAAGGCGGCTGACGGCAGGGAGCTTTACTCCAAGGAAGTTGCCGGCTGGTATATTCTCAACGGTCTGTCGGTTCCCTACGAAGCAGCCGTCCCGAAAGATATCTGCGGACAACTGGCAACCATGGAAGTCAGCGCCCAAACGGAGACCGGGAAAATAGACGGGAAAATGAATGTTGAGAAAAACATGTGCGCGCAATGACCTCCCTGCGTTGCCCGGGAACCATTCCGAAAAAAATACGCTGTGCGAAAGAATATTATTTTTAATCTTTGCCTTGATTCTGTTCGTTCCTCTTTTTACCGTTCCGGCATTGGCGGCAGTCGCTGCATCCAACTCCTCCCCGAAAAACGGCATGGTTGCTCCTTCCTTCCCCAAAGCCACAACTCAGATCGTTGTCAACATCATTGTCAATACGGAGAAAAAGGGAGATTTCTTTGCCGAACTGGACGACAGGGGAAATTTATTTATTACGGTTGAAGATGCCAAAGCACTGAAACTGCAGTATGCTGAAAACAAGATCGTTATCATAAGAGGAGATGAGCAGTTTGTCCCGCTGAACGCTCTTCTCGACGTCACCTGCACCTTTGATGAGAAAAAGCTGACCCTCTCGATTATCGGCAAGACCACTGAATCCGGGAAAACAGCGGCCGATCTTTTTTCGCTTCAAAACACCGCCCGGAACATCTATTACCCGCGGGAAACAAGCGCTTTTCTGAATTACGGGCTCAGTTATGCTTACACAGGCGACGACGGTTTTCAATCCTTTGGCCTCACCAACAAACTGGGATTGAGAACGGGGGATGTTTTTTTTACCTCCGATTCGCTCTATACCAGAACAGAAAACAGCGACAAATTCGTGCGGCTCCAGAGCAGCGCCACCTATGAGCGCCGGGGTGATCTCCAGTGGCTTGTGTTTGGAGACCAGTACGCAAATTCCGGCGATCTGGGCAGCACCGTCAATATAGGCGGCATAGGATTCTCGAAAGTCTACAGACTGGATCCCTATTTCATCACCCAGCCGGTCATGGACCTCAAAGGCTCCGTCATTTTCCCCACCCAGGCGGAAATATACCTGGATGGCGTTCTGATAGGGAAACAATTCATTGCTCCGGGATCGTTCGATTTAAAAAATTTATACTCCTACACCGGCTCTCATAATGTCGAAGTCTTGCTCAAAGACCCCTTCGGAAACGTGCAGAAGATTTCTTATCTGGCGTATTTCAGCACTCAGTTGCTGCGGAAAGGTCTGCATGAGTACAGTTATAATGCCGGTTTCCTGCGTGACCAGTACGGCATGGAAAGCAATGATTACGGAGAACCGGCATTCTCCGTCTTCCATCGCTATGGTGTGACGAATTCCCTTAATATCGGGACAAGGGCCGAAGGTTCGGACGGCGTCTATAACGGCGGGGCTTCCATTGCTTTTCTGGTGCCGAAAGCAGGCAGTTTTACGATGACACTTGCCGGAAGTTCCGCAAAAGACAATGCAACGGGAGGCGCGGTCTCCTTGCAGCACTCCTATCAGATTGGCAGTCTCAGTACAAATCTGCTGCTGCGCGCATATTCCCGGGATTACGCGACTGTCGCCACGCCTTATTCCGAAGATATGACGCAGTATGAAGTTAATTTCGGTTTGGGTTTTTTATTGAACCCTCTGGGCAGCTTTGCCCTTTCTTATTCCGAAAGAAATAATTTCAATAATAATGTTACGCGTGTTTTTTCGTCAAACTATTCGCGGGTGCTTTATAAATCAATCAGCATGTTCGCGACCGGCTCTGTTACCAGTACAACGGGTTCTGATACAAATTACAGCGGTTTTGTCGGCTTGAATTTTGAATTAGGCAAGGATCTGCGCGGCTCAGCGCAAGTCAGCAGTAGCAGCGGCAACACCAATTCGGAAACATTACAATTGCAGAAGGATATCCCGGTCGGTGAAGGTTTGGGCTATCGGGCTTCTCTAAACCGCACCGAAACGGCATCAAATACAACAACCGTCTTAAATCCCTATGTACAATATAATGCCCGGCATGGCATCTATTCCCTTGATGTCAGTTTGAAAGATTCCGAGGGAACCGGTTCAGAAATATATAATTTATCGGCAGCCGGCTCTCTGGTCTACGCAGGCGGATTTTACGGTCTCTCACGGCCGGTCAGCGACAGTTTCGGCATGGTAATGGTCAATGAAGTACCCGGCGCGACCGTACTCAACAACGGTCAGAATATGGGAAAGACGGACTCTTCCGGCAATTTGATCGTGCCGACGCTTTCTTCCTACGGTCGGAATCAAATCACACTCGATACAAAAGACATTCCGATGGATTACAGCATCTCGGAAGTGAACAAGATTCTTTCTCCATCACTGTGGAGCGGGTCTTGTATAGCTTTCGACGCCCATCAGGTGCGGGCGCTTACGGGAAATCTGGTTATGCAGCAAGAAGGCAAGACCATGCCGCTGGAATATGTGGAAATATCCATGAAAGTCGGCGAAAAGATTCTGGCTTATCCCACGGGTAAAGGAGGAGAATTTTATGTGGAAAACTCCCTGCCCGAAGAAAGGGAAGAAAATCTCACCGACAACATGAGCTGTCGGGCAGTTGCGGAACAAAGAAAATCCGGTGGCAAGGTTATCAGGCCGGGTACGTATCCCGCCTCCGTGGAATTAAAAGAAGGAAAATGCGCGTTCATGTTCACATTCCCGGAGACGAAGGACACCATCACTGATCTCGGAGAAATTCATTGTGTTATTGCTCAATCTTCTATGTCGCTGCCTGCCGGGACGCCGTCGCCTGCCCTGAAGGATGCCGTTCCCGCATCCCCGCCTGTTCCGGCGTCTTCATTATTGAGCGGCAAATTTTATCATGAAGAAGATACGGACATATCCACGCCGTCCGTTCCGGCTCCGACGTTATCTGTCCGGAAGATTCCGCCTGCCGGAGTGCCGTTGCCTGCTCCGAAGAATACGGTTTCAACTGCTGATGAAAAAAAACGGGAAAATTTTTCTATAGCTCTTCATGTGGAATTCGATACCAAAAAAGTCGTCATCAGAAAAAAGTATCATGATGAAATTAAAAAGATCGCCGATTATATGAAAGAACATCCGGAAATCAAAATTGTCATCAACGGTCACACCGATGATGTCGATATTTATCACGAGCCGGAAACAAATGAGCAGCTTTCCAGAGCCCGCGCTGAAAGCGTCCGTCGATATCTTATAAAATTTTTCGGCATAGACGGGTCGCGTATTACGACAGTCGGTCACAGTCTGCGCAAACCGATAGCCAGCAATGCGACAAAAGAGGGGCGCCAAAAAAACCGCAGAGCAGAGATCGTCATCGACGTGATCCGGATAAAGTAATGAATTATAAGCCGTAAAACCGGTTCAACACCTTTTGTCGTAAATGGTATTAAACGAATTCCGGGTTTCAAGAAGGTTCCCTAAAATTATATTTAAATAGTTTCCCGAATATGTTATCAAAAAGGACTCTGAAAAGGAGCATAAAGAAATTCGGGAATGAACATTTTAGGCATATCGGCATTTTATCATGACAGCGCTGCCTGTCTCGTGCGTGACGGCGATATCATCGCGGCAGCTCAGGAAGAGCGTTTTACCAGAAAAAAGCATGATTTTTCCTTTCCGGAAAAGGCAATAAATTATTGTCTGGAAGCGGGAAAAATAAGCAGCGAATCCCTGGACTATGTTGCCTTTTATGATAAACCCTTCATTAAATTCGAACGTATTTTGGAAACTTACCTGGCTTTCGCCCCTTTCGGAATTCGATC
>JAJFTS010000273.1 GCA_021372815.1 Deltaproteobacteria bacterium
CGACTGGTCGGAACAGCTGGAACTTCATGATTCTTTCTATATCGGGTCCGATGTCTTTTATTCTTACATGGTGCAAAACGGCTGGTGGAAGTTGTTGATGGAGCAGAAAACCGAGGAAGGCTATTTCGAAATAGCTAAAGAACTGAAAGATAAGATGCTGCATGGTGTCTTTCCGGAAGAAGTTAAAGAGCAATTTCAGCTGATGCTGGAATATTTCGGCCAATCGCCGATCATTGTGCGTTCCAGTTCCCTTCTGGAAGACGCTTTCGGCAACGCCTTTGCCGGCAAATATGAAAGTTATTTCTGCCCCAATCAGGGGACGCCGGAGAAACGCTACGTCAATTTCGAGGAAGCCGTCCGCAGAATATTTGCCAGCACGATGAATGTGGATGCACTGACTTATCGTTTGCAGCGAGGTCTGGCACAACAGGACGAACAAATGGCGCTGCTGGTTCAGAGGGTTTCCGGCGCGCATCGCAAAAATTATTTCTTTCCCGATCTGGCCGGTGTCGGATTGTCCTATAATACTTTTGTCTGGCAGAAGGGAATGGATCCACGCGCCGGAATGTTGAGAATCGTTTTCGGCCTCGGCACTCGCGCCGTCAACCGTGTGGAAAACGATTATCCCCGCATTGTTGCGCTGGACGCGCCTCTGGTGAAGCCGTACGCGAATCAGGACGACATGAGACGTTTTTCCCAGCATGAGATTGATTTGCTGAACTTGAATGATAATGTTTTTGAATCGGTGGCCGTCGCGGATGTTCTCAATAAAAACATGGAAAAGCATGCAGACTTGCTTGCTGTCCGCGATGTTGAAGCTTCGGATTACATGAGAAGCAAAGGAAAAACGGATGATGTCTGGCTGATTACTTTTGATGAACTGCTTTCCTCATCACCCTTTGCCGCGATCATGTCCAAAATGCTTAAAGCCCTGGAACAGGTTTACCGTTATCCCGTGGATATTGAGTTTACGGCTAATTTCAATATGGAAGGCAAACTGAAAATTAATCTTCTGCAGTGCCGCCCCTTCCAGACGAAAGGGCATTACAGCCGGGTGGAGATTCCGGAAAAAATAAACAAGAGTAAAATATTAATCCAACAGGATGCAAATTTCATGGGCGGCAGTGTTTATCAGGGAATTTCACGGATAATTTGCGTCGATCCTCAGGGCTACGCAAAACTGGATTTGTCGAAGAAACATGAAGTTGCCCGGCTGGTGGGCAAGCTCAACAGGCAAATCGGCAAACGCGAGAAAATGCCGACTATTCTTCTGGGGCCCGGGCGCTGGGGAACCACGACGCCTGCCATGGGGGTGCCGGTAAGATTTTCCGAAATAAACAATATCACGGCGATAGGAGAAATCGCATACAGCGACGGCAGCTTAATCCCCGACCTTTCCTTCGGCACTCATTTCTTCCAGGATATGGTGGAGATGGATATTTTCTACATGGCCATTTATCCGGAAAAGAAAGACGTTGTTTTTAACAGCGCCTGGATGAAAAAACAACCGAACGTTTTGCCGGATTTAATGCCCGAGGATTCCGCTTTTGCCGATGTGGTGTATGTCTATGATGTAAGGGATAAAGATTTGCGCCTGCTGTCGGATATCGTGACGCAGAAGATGATATGTTTTTTTGCTAAATAAAAAAGCCGCGGCTGATAAACGGCCGCGGCTTTTGCCGGACTTAGATTATTTTACTTTTATACAATGCCGTAAGCCAGCATCGCGTTGGCAACTTTGGTGAATCCGGCAATGTTTGCGCCGGTTACGTAGTCGCCCTTCTTGCCGTAAGCTTCCGCCGTGTCATAGCAATTTTGGTGAATGGTCTTCATAATGATATGAAGACGGTTGTCCACTTCTTCGCGCGTCCACAAAAGTCTCAGACTGTTCTGGCTCATTTCCAGGCCGGACGTGGCAACGCCGCCGGCATTGGCCGCCTTGCCGGGACCGTAGAGGATTTTCTTCTCCTGGAAGATCTTGTTGGCTTCGGGTGTGGAGGGCATATTGGCTCCTTCAGCCACACAGATACAACCGTTTTTCACTAAAGCGGCGGCGTTCTTGCCGTTGATTTCGTTTTGAGTCGCGCAGGGCAGGGCGACATCGACTTTAATACCCTGTTCACGAATGACATCCCAGACATTCTTGCCTTCGATGCAAGTGGCTTTATACTTATCTGCATATTCGGCAATACGACCGCGCTTGACATTTTTCAATTCCAGCACGTAATTGCATTTTTTATTGTCGATACCGGCTTCATCAATGATGGTTGCCGACGAATCGCAAAGAGAAATAACCTTGCCGCCCAACTGGTTTACTTTCTCTACCGCGTACTGCGCAACATTGCCCGCGCCGCTGATAGCGACTGTCTTGCCTTTGAAATCCAGTTTGCGGGTGGCGAGCATTTCCGCGGCAAAATAGGTTGTGCCGTAACCGGTTGCTTCGGGACGGATCAAACTTCCGCCGTAGGACATGCCTTTGCCGGTGAGAACGCCGGTATGCTCATTGCGGATTTTTTTGTAATAACCGTACATATAGCCTATTTCACGGCCGCCGACACCGATGTCGCCCGCGGGAACGTCAACATCCGCGCCGATATGGCGATACAATTCACGCATGAAAGCCTGGCAGAAACGCATGACTTCGCCGTCGGATTTTCCCTTGGGATCGAAATCGGAGCCGCCTTTGCCGCCGCCCATGGGCAGAGTGGTCAGGGCGTTCTTGAAAATCTGTTCAAAACCCAGAAATTTGATGATGCCCAGATTAACGGAAGGATGGAAACGCAGGCCGCCTTTGAAAGGGCCGATAGCGTTGTTGAACTGCACGCGGAAACCGCGATTGACCCGAACATTGCCTTTATCATCAACCCACGGAACTCTGAACTGCATTGCTCTTTCCGGTTCCACGATTCTTTCGTAGATATTGGCTTTGACGAACTCCGGATGCTTTTTAACAGTGGGTTCCAGTGTTTCCATGACTTCTTCAACAGCCTGATGAAATTCCGGCTGGTTCGGGTCTGTTTGCTTGATTTTAGCAATAACATCTTTGATTACTGACATAGTTTATTCCTCCTAAAAATATTATTATTTGTTTCATGCAGTTTCCAACACATGAGTTATTGTATGTCTTCGATACTTCTTAATTCTTCGTATTCCATCACGGTGGACATTGCTTTGTTGTCAATATCGAAACCTTCTTCATAAGCCGCGGCAACGGGATTGAGTCCTCCCGTAAGAATCAGGCCGACTTTGTGCATATCCACGTCAGCCTGGCAGACGGGAGTTCCAACACCGCCGATGGAAAGGGCTCCGTTGATGCCGGCCTTGTTAAAATCGGCGATTATTTCTTCCGCGAGAGAGCGGCTGAGCGACGGTATTTCGCGGAAGTTGGCCAGAATTTTTCCCTCGCCTCTCCTGGCAACTTCCCGGACAGAAGTCATCTTGCCGCGAATAAAAATCTCCGACGGATCAAGCGACGAACCGGAATAATTGATCAGCTCGACGAATCGCAACGGTTCGCCGTTTTTTACCTGGAGTATGCCGCCGAATTTGGAATCAATGGGAATGCCGTTTTTCAGAAAAGCTCCGTTAATCAAAATGCTGCAAACCGTGGCTAATCCGATTTTCCCTTCGGGGACGACAATATCGCCCAGTTTTGTCCCCGCGGCGGCCACGGCAATGCGGTCGGAAACGGAGATTTTCTTTTTAAAAACGGGTTTCATGATCACCAGCGCTTTTTTGAATTGTTCCTGCGGGAAAAAAGAAATGTTCACCGGAACAAGACCTCGGCGCTTTTTAACGTCAAAAGTTGTTTTGAAAGACAGCGTGTCGATGCGGGAAATGGAAAGGCTTATTTTGTCCCGGACGCGGGCGTTGTTAATTTCATCCATTCCCATGGTGGTGATGATTCTGCCGTCGCGGCGGCCGACAAGTTTCGTCAGTCCTCTTTCATCCATCAGCTTGAGGTGATAGCGGACAGTTCTTTCGCTGAGATGAACTCCGCGTTCCTGCATCTTTCTGGCGATAACGCGCGCACCCTGTGATTCGGAATTTTCATGGAGAATCTTCAGGATCAAGATAACTTTTCTTTCTATGTCTTCCGGGTTGAACAGTAGTTTCATAAGGCTATCGGCAATCGTTTGCCGTATTCCTACAGGGAAAAAACAATATTGTCAAACACAAAATTGTTTTTTTAAAAATTTTATGAATCAAAATTGTATCAAAATAATGAAAAGAAAGCCGGTGCTGACCGGTGAAGAATAATTATTTTGTAATTATATCAAGATGTTTGTATGAATAATCAGACTTTGCCGGCGAGATACATTTTTTTTCGGAGGGCGAAAATTTTTCTATTGCATAACGCAGCATGGTGCGGGGCATTGTCCGGCAATGTTTTTGCAGAAATTCTTCAAGACAGTCGGTATCGCGTTTGCCAACTTCGCGCAGCATCCAGCCGGTGGCTTTGTGAATCAGGTCTTCTTGATCATTCAAAAGGATTTCAGCGATTTTAAGCAAATCAGTGAATTGTTTATTCTTTATGAAGTAAAATGTGGCGAGGACTGCAATGCGCCGTTCCCAGAGGCTTTTAGATTTGGCCATTTGATAAAGAAGTCTTCTGTTTCGCGTAAACAGATATGCTCCGGCAATATTGGGCGCGGAGATATCCACCAGATCCCAGTTATTGATGTATGCGGTATTGGCCAGATACAGGTCATAGATTTTCTTTTGAATTATTTCATCTCCGTTGGCAAAGGTGGTAACGAGTGAGATAAGCGCGAACAGCCGGATTTCGTGATAAGGAGATTTTAGCAAGATTGCTGTTTCTTTAAGCGGGATGTCTTGATATTCCTTAGCCAGTTTTCTCACAACCGGAACACGAATGCCCAAAAAAATATCTCCTTCGCCGTATTGTCCCGGACCTGTCTTGAAAAATCCCTGCAGAAACCGGGCGTCTTCCTTGTTTCCCATTTCCAGCAGGCGCTTACTGATTTCGTTGGCGTTCATGTTGATTGATTTTGCGGCAGATAGTCTTCACGAACGGGCGAAAAGACCTCAATGGCGACGGAGTCTTTCAATATTTCAGCGCTGTGCTCTGTGCTGCCGGGGATGCACCAGCAGTCGCCTTCTTCAACGTCGAATGCCTGATCACCGATGGTCAACCGGATTTTTCCCTTCGTCAAATAACCCGTCTGCTCATGAACGTGGGCATGTTTGGGCAACACCGCACCGGCATTCATTCTGAACTCTGTAAAAAGTGTCTTTTCTCCGAAAACAAGCGTCTTAATGCTTATTCCCGGCAGTACTTCCCTGAATCCTTC
>JAJFTS010000275.1 GCA_021372815.1 Deltaproteobacteria bacterium
ATTCCCCTGCCCCGGTAGCGTCCCTCCGGATAGTCGGGGAAACGGGTATAAACGCTTTTGAGAAGCTCGCGATAGAATGATGTCCCATTCATGCATCCGCCTTTTCGTCGCCATCGGCAAGCTGTCCGTCCCGCAGCTTGACAATCCGGTCTGCCATACCGTACCAGGTATCATCATGCGTGATAACGAGGAGTGTTTTACCCTGTGCCTTCAATTCCGGGAGCAGTTCCCGGTAAAAAACGCTTTTAAAGAGCGGATCCTGGTCGGCAGCCCATTCGTCGAATATGTAAACCGGCCGGTCTTCCAGATAAGCCGTGAGAAGAGCCAGACGCTTGCGCTGCCCGTGAGAAAGATCAACCGTGGAGAATTCTCCATTCGTTATGGTTACCTTCCTGTCAAGGTGAAGACGCTGCAGGTACGCAAGCGCTTTATGATCCCGGGAAAAAGATTCGAGGCCGAACAGGTTGTCAAAAAGGTAGAAATCGGAAAACACGACGGAAAAAAACTGCCGGTAGATCTCCCGGTTTTCATCCGTTATTTCCTGTCCACGCCAGGAGATGCTTCCTGCTTCGGGAATGTACAAACCGCACAGCAGTTTCAGAAGCGTGGTCTTGCCGCTTCCGTTGCCTCCCACGATAAAAGTCGTCTCGCCTTCATGAATTTCCAGATTGATCGGTCCCAGGCGGAACATGTCATCATCTATTTCCCGGTGATAATGGTAGGTGACGTCGTCCATGCGGATGAGGGCTTCCGTTTTGGCTTCCGCGGCCAAACGTATCGGAAGCTGATCGGGCCTCCTGGCCTCTTCCTTCAGGGGGACACCCAGCGCTTTGAGCTTTTCCAGGGCAATCACGGCTTCGCCGAAATTGGGGCCAAAGTTCAGGAGGGATGCCAGGGGAGACATAATGAACAGGCCGGCCATGACATAGCCCGTCAGGATGTCATGGCCAATGTTCATCCAGGGCACAATGATAAAAAGGATCAGTCCGAGGACGATCAGATAAAGCGTATCGCCCACACGAAAAAAAAGATTTTGAATCGTCTTTCCCCGAACAGCGTCGTCCCGAAGCTGAACGCAGGTTTTGCGAAGGCAGATATCGAAGAACATTTCCCGCCGTTGTCTGTGGATGAGAAGCTCCTTTGTCCCATGGGTCAGTGCGTGGAGATGGCGAAAAAGATCATCCCAGCCATCCCGGAGACGTATCCAGTACCGTTGCAAAAGCGAAAGTTTATAAAGGGGCAGGCGGTACAGGTAAACGCCGCAAGACAAAAGAGCAAGCGTGATAAGAAACAAAGGCCAAGAAAGCCATGCCACATAGAGGCCCGCGCCCAGAATCATCGATCCACTGAGAAAAATCGTCGGAATCTGGCGCAACGATGCGGCAATCTTCTCCACATCGTTGGTCAGGGAGGCCATGAGATCCGGACCGCCGATCTCCTCAATCCGTTTGAGTGGCAGTTCCATGACCCGCTGGCTGAAACTGAGCCGTATACGGCAAAGTTCCTCCTGCGACAGAGAGAGAAGAATATATTCGGAATAGGAGCTGAGAACATAGTAAACCATGATGAAAAGACCGAATATCAGGGGCAGGTATGGTTCCGGCGGAGCATTCTGACGTAGCTGACGATGGATCAAAGCGATGATCAGGGCAGAGCAGCCCGATCCCGCCACGGCGCCGGTCACAGCGGCCGCTATCATGAGCTTCCAATTTTTCTTAAAAAGAAAATAATAGTAGTCCATAGACGAAAAAATACTCCCTGCGGCAAATCGGATGCATCCTTAAAGCATCCGGAAATATCCTGATGATACGGCAAAAACTATTTCATTCACCGCAGAATGAAATTGCCCGTGAAAGATGTCATCTTTTAAGCGCTTTTGCAACTATCTTTGCCGTCAGAGTAACGCCATTGACTTCATTAGCAATTTAATTTATATGTGAAGCAATATTGATCCGTTCCGTCATACAAGGATTTATAATGATTCTGAGAATACCCCTTGCCTGGTACAACACTTTTCAGAACAAAAAAAGAACGCTGGCCGCTATTGGCGGCATCTCTTTTTCCCTCTTGCTTATTTTTATGCAACTCGGCTTCCTGATGACGGCCCGTATTACCTCCAGCCTTGTTTACGGCTTTTTTGATTATGACCTGATTATGACGTCCGCCACTTACGAAAGTATGGATACCACCGGCAGTTTCGATAAAACCCGTCTCGTGCAGGCCCAGGTCGCCGAAGGCGTTGCCGAAATATCCACTCTCAATTTCACCCGGGTATGGTGGCGTGTCCCCGAATCAGATCTGCAGATGAGATCATGCATGCTGATGGGGTTTGATCTCAATCCTCATTTTGTTCCGGATAAAGAGGCCAGGGAAAATCTTCCCGCGATTTTACCAAAAGATATGGTCATGCTGGATATCTCTTCGCACCCCGATTACGGCGAAAAGCGTATCGGCCGGACAGATGCCACGCTCAATGATATGCCGATCACCATTAATGCCCTGTACAAACTGGGAATCAGCTTTCTCGGTGACGGCTCTGCCATCGTCAACCTGGACACCTATCAGAGCATTACCCGTTCAGATCCGCGGCAGGTTACTTTCGGTTTGATTAAAGTGGCGCCGGGCGAGGATGTGGAAAAAGTCAGGCAGAATCTGCAGGCAACACTTCCCGACGATGTGCTTGTTTTTGAAAAGAAGAAGTTCATAGAAGCGGAACAGAATTATTTTATTAATGTCAAGCCGATCGGGATCATGTTCCAGGCCGGAGCTTTTGTCGCCTTTGTCGTGGGTGCGGTCATCCTGTTTCAGGTGCTTTCCACCGAGATTTCGAACAAGTTACGGGAATTCGCCACCCTCAAAGCGGTCGGGTTCAGTAATTTTTACATTTACAAGGTGGGCGCAACGCAGGCCTTGTTATTTACGGTGATGAGCTATATTCCGGCATTGCCATTGGGTTATCTTGTCTCCTTTCTGGTACAAAAGGCCAGCCGTCTGCCGATGTATTTACCGTGGGAGCTGGCTGTGTTCGTTTTCTTTCTGGCGATTTTGATGAGTATTATTTCCGGCATTCTGGCGTTGCAAAAAGTCAGAAAAGCAGATCCGGCGGACTTGTTTTAATATGAAAATTTTTTCCAGTCAAAAAATCCCCCTGGCCTCGAAGATGCTGCTTCATAAAAAAGGGCGTCTGGCGCTTTCCTTGCTGGGGATTGCCTTTGCCGTGGTCATCATGTTCATGGAAATCGGTTTTTTTAACGGACTCAATGACAGCCAGGCCAATCTTCCGCCTTTGCTCAACGCCGATATTCTGATCATGCATCAGCGTCGCTATTCGATGCTGGAAACTTCCACCATCCCGAGGCACCGCCTGGGTCAGGCAGCCGCTCTTGATGAAGTCGCCGAAGCCATACCCTTTTATGAGGGGGCGGATACTCTATTCAATGAGCAGGAGAAGAGAATCCGGGCCATCTCGATTCTGGCTTTCCCGCAGGACACAGCCGCTCCTTTGCTGGTGGAGGGTTTGAAAAAATATCAGGAACAACTGAAAATCAGGGGAAATGTTCTTTATGAC
>JAJFTS010000278.1 GCA_021372815.1 Deltaproteobacteria bacterium
CGGGTTGGTAACGCATAGCGAGCCAGCATTGGCGTCCATCCACAGTCATTACGTCATAATGGCAATTTCCAACGTGGCGCGCTATATATTCCCCACAATCGCTAATCCAAAAACATGACTCTTTTTTTTCATTCACTTCCTTCACCCCCTCACCCCTAACCGCTTCATTTCCGCCAGTAACTTTTCTTTGCACTCTTCCCGATAAATATCAACACGGTCATAGTTCATTTCTTCCCACCACAAATAACGCATAACCCGTTTTTATTTAAATCATCCTTAAAATACCTCTTCCCGCATTCTTTGCAATTCCTGAAATCATCCACCGGTGTATCTGGTGATCCAACGGTATTTCCCCCTACAGAAGAAACCTCTGCCTCCCACATCCTGTTTTTTAACCAGCGCTCCCCGTCTTTCCATTCCGGACGGAATTCTCCATTCGCATTCTTCCGCCACGCCTTTTGAATTAATATTGCCGACTGGATGATATCAATCCCGGGTAATTCTTTTCCCAATTTTATCCATACATCAAAAGCTGCTTTCTTTGAACCGCTCTTATTTGGATATGATTCCCAGAAAGATAAAAACTCTGGAGTATAGTCTTTTGCCGTTTTTTTCTTTTTTCCACTTTCTTTATTATTTATATCTTCTATTTCATTTTCAATTTCAATTTCCATATGTTCATCATATGATTCACATATGTTATTTTCTTTTTTAGAACGATTTACTCGTCTTCCTTCACTGTAAACCCTTCTTTTCTCTATACTTTCCGCTACCCACTCAATACAAAAACCACCATCAACTTTTGTCAGGTAAGTAAGAAACTCTTCTTTTTCCTGTTCATTTAAACGCTTTGTGAAGAAATTTAGTTGTGATTGTGTTATACATATGTTCCTCATATGTTCACACATGATACGATCATACGCAACTTGTTGATGTTCATTGAAATTTTGGGTATCTCTAAGGTAATCACCCGGATAAAATAAAAACGCCGGATCTTTTGACATATAAATTCTCCTTTCTACATATCTTAATCATATGTTTATCATATCTTTTACATATGTAAACATATCTTCATCATATGTAATGGCGTTTTTAGTCTTCTTTTATTAATTCATCCCATTCAATACCGAGTGCTTTTGTTATTAATTCTTTTTGTGAATCATTAGGAGTATGAACTCCTGAAATGATATTTGATATAACAACCTCGTGGATACCAACGGCCTGAGAAAATTTTCTTTGATTGCCAAACTGTTTCCAAATTTTAGATTTTAATTTAAGATTTTGCGCCATGATTTTCCTCCATTAAAAAGATGAATTCTTATAAATTATAAAATTATTAATGTCAAGTATTTTTTTAATATTTTTTTAAAATTTATCGAACGCAGGGGAATTTGGGATATATAGTATCTAGACCCAGCCTATGATCTGGAAATAGGTCTCCCCACCCCCAAAAACAAAGCATTCTTTTCGCCAAAAAAAGAAAAATATTGGTGATTATCAACATAAGCCACAGTCGAAACTCACAAAAGTAAAAACATTAATAATTACACATAGATATAGTAATTTAAAGTTTACATAACACATATTATCAGACATAGCGCATCAAAGTTGAGGGAATCAGCGCCCTGTAAAAGGCGATCATTGCTATTATGAACCGGCTGATAGTTTGCCAGGTTGAACGCTGAGCGCGCCGAAGGGGAAAATCTCTTGCCCCAACATCTCTGAACTAAGTTAAATTTAACTAAGTTAATCTTAAGACAGGCAAATCGCCTCGTTACAATGCCCTACAAGATGAATTATGGCAAAATCCTCACCTTTGCAATAGATTTAGGAAAATGGGGAAAATCATCAATTTTTAGAGTGGTGAAAATTGCCACTCTCACGGTGAAAATCAACACAGCATAAACTATTGATAATATTAAATAATAATCAATATTACACATCAGACCGTGTTGAATATGCCATATTATTAATAAATCTCCGAATTGTTAAAGATATAATAATCAGTATAACTATATGATATAATTATCATATAAAGATTTAATTAAATAATTTTATAAATGGCATAAGCCTTGCTTTATATAATATCAAAATTAAAAATGGAGGCAAAAAAAATGAAAAAAGAAACAGCAAAAATGATTTTTGAAGGTGGGAAAAACGCGGAAATGTTAGTGGCCATCGCGGATATTATGGATAAAGAGATTTTTATCCATCGCGCCGGGGAAAACAGCGCGGCTGACGTGGTAAAATGCGGGAATAGCAGGTATATCTTATCCCCGCGCATATCTGATAATGATGATCAGGTCGCTGGCCCGTGGGAAATGACTTACAATGTTTGCGATGATGGGCGCGTGGCCTGGGTGTGGATCGGGCACCAAGTTGCTGGACCCTGCTATCAGCGCGGCACCGACGGTAAATGGTGCAACTGTTACAGCCGTGGAAATTTCGGCAAAAATTACTCAAGCGGCGGAAATTGGAGTTCGGGCCCGCGCAGCATGCGATATTATGATACATTAGATGAGTGTATCGCCGGGCGCGTGAAAGAAATTGAATATGGCCAAAAATCGGAAGATATGCAGGATAAAATATTTTTACATTACGCGGTAGTGCCCGCCGCAGAACTAAAATTGATTTAGCCTCTTGTTCGTTCCCCAGATCAATCTGGGGAATCATAGAAGATGACTAACAAAATGAAGTTTTAAAAACTAAAATCGGGAGGTAAAGTAAAATGAAAAAATTAGCTGAAGAGAAGAGGTGTAAACATGAATAATATCATCACTTGTCAAAACTGCTGGACAAAACAGGATTGCCGCACTTGCCAGTACCGGCCTGCAATAACGGAAACTGACATCGAAAACGAAAGCGCAAGCCGGTTACTGGGCAAAATGTTTTACTTCGGAATTATCTGCCTTGCGATAGGGTTAATAATTGCGACAACAATTTATTTGTAAGGGAGAAATGAAATGAAAATTAATCGATTTAAAAATCATTATTCTTTGAAGGAAAAAAAAGAAATATTGAAAAAAATTATTCCCGAACAAGACGCGGTAAAATTGGCAGAATTGCTTGAAATTTTTCCGTTTCAAGAATTGGCTGATATTTCTGACGCAATTAAGTTATTTGCTAAAGGAAAATAACTAACTAACCTAAACACAACAGGAGGATTGAAACCATGAATTACATTGAAAGAATAACAGAAAACGGAAAAGAATATCAAAAGACAACGAGCGGAACATATTATCACAAGAACACGCCGGAAAGAGTTATAATGGCACTGGAAGGAAGCCGGAATTGTGGCGAACGTATCCGCTTATTTTACGGGGATATTCAAAGCGGAAAATGTTGGAATGAAGAAAATGATGTTCTTGGAACCGTAGGACGTTCAATGGGACCGGTCAAAATTCCCATTATTTTAAATAATTCACGTTCATCCAACGGCGCCGGAATCCTTGACCATTGCATTGTAAAAATTATCAATAAGGGTTCAATTCTTTATCGTCATCCCTCTTTTAATTGCGGCAACTGGACGATGACATTGACAAGCGACAAGCCGGACTATAAAGAAAATGCGCTTTGTAATGGTAAAATTGTTGCACGTTTCAAAAAAGAAGGACAGGCGCAGAGATACATTGATTTTATGACCGGCAAAAGATTTTCTAAATAAAGGAGTGAACCATGTCAGCAGAATTTAAAGCGCGGGAAAATTGGAAGGCGGCTTTGCTTATGTTTGGCAAGGGGAGCCGCGAAGAGCTGGACGCTTATCGCAATTATATTAGCATATCCAACGGGCAGGAGAAGAAACAACGAACCAGGAGGCCGCAGACAGTGAGAAAAGCGGCGCAGATCGTAACACTATCACTATTTTAAAAAGAGGCCACCAACGGACGGATTGAAACGTGATTGTATTGCAAACGGAAAAGCATAATCTAACAACAAATTGATTTATTCAACAATTTAACATTTAACAGGAGGATTGACCATGAATACAGTTAAAAAAGAAGAAGATCGCGGGAAAAGACAGGCAATGGCGCAAATTGCAAGCATTATTGAAAGGGTAAACAATCTTGACAACTCTGATTATGCGGATGAAAATGGAGAGTTTTCCGCACAAGAAACAATCCAAAATGATCCGTTAAGCGTAGAGGTTCGACAAGGTTGGCATTCAGTAGGTTCAACTTGCCCACCGGAAGAATTTTGCATTTTACTATGCTGGGGAGGGCCAGCTTGCCGGATAATCGGAGAGCTTGACGAACATGCCCAGCCGGAAAAACCGCGCCTTGAATATCAAGACTGGGGAACCGAATGGACCGAATATTCTTTGACCGATGAAGAAGAAGAGGCTTTATTGACCTACTGCCAGCAGTTCTACTTTGAAGAATAATTTAAAACATTTTACCTGCTCATTAAGCAATTAGTGGGCAGACTAAAATCTTTTAAAAGGGAGGTAACACCATGAACACACAGGAAAAAATTGACAGCAAGAAAGCGGAAATTAAGGCGAAGGAAGCGGAGATTGATAATTTTGAGATTGACCAGGAAGAAAAATAATTCAACCAGCGAGCCGGACGCTTAATTCCGGAGAAAGGATTTATCATGACAAAGAAAAAAGACCAGCCGGTAGCAAAGCCGGATTATGAAATCAACAAATATCCGGTGATTTATATTTGCATTGATTGTCCGACAATGTTTGACAGAATTTCTTTATTATTGGAAGGAACTGTCAGCACTTCGGGAAATATAATTATTTCCGCCGATTCATTTGCCGAGCAACTCGAAAGTATTGCCGAGGAATTGGATATTGAAGCAGACGGAGATGATGACGCAGACGAAAAGGCGGCATTTAAATTGCTGGATGAAATATTGAAAGAAAAGATTCTTAAGAACTTCGGCGGCGATATTTGGATATACAGCAGAAACTAAATTAACTATTTTCGGGAGGTAAAGCAAAAATGAGTAAGAAATTATCAGCAAAAGAACACGCGGTTATTTTCAGGGAAGTATTTTTTGACCAGTACGAGGACGAAGAAAACTTCACGCCCTCGAAAGTCAAAGCAATGACAAAGCAGGAAGCCTTGGCCTTTGTCCGGGCGCATATTCACAATATGATCGCAATTAACGGAGCGTCGGAACTTTGGGAATGTGAGCGCAAAGCAGCGGCGGATTTAAAAATTGATATAACTTAACTCTGGGAGGTAGCGCAAAATGTGGCACAATGTTGAACAGCTTCAGAAGAAGCGCGTCCGCCCGGCAAAAAACAAAGAGAGGGCGCTTTTAAAAGATATCAAAGAGTGGATAAAATACAAGGGCTTTATTCGTGGCGTTCATTACGATGAAGGATGTATAATTTCAAGAATAAATGAAGTTTTAAAAACTAAAATCGGGAGGTAAAAAATGAAAAAAGTTAATGATAGGTGGGTGGATAATAATAATAATTCATGGAGTTCTACTTTTAATACGGAAGAACAGGCAATAAAGAAAAGCGAAACTCTGATAAATTGCCGTGGTTGCAGTGATTGCTGTGGTTGCCGTGATTGCAGTGATTGCTGTGATTTCCGTGGTTGCAGTGGTTGCCGTGGTTGCAGTGATTGCAGTGATTGCAAAACTCAACCAAAAATTTATAAAACAAAAAACATCGGTTCCCGTAAATCCTCTACAACATTTTTTCAAAACGAAAACGGGATTTTTGTTGTGTGCGGATGTTTTCAAGGAACATTTAATTCTTTTATTGAAAAAGTTAAAAATCAGTATCCTGATAAAACAAATCAGCACAGAATCGAATACGAAAAAGAAATCGAAATTGCAAAAATAATATTTAAATAGGGAGGGATTAACTAATGGGCGAAGCGGCGGCAGAAGAGTTTGGGAAGATTAAGATTGATGTTAGTGCGCTCAAAGACGCACAGAAGGATGGGAAGCCATGTTCAACATTTTTATCGTCTTATTATTCGCATGGATAATATTGTCGTTGGTAATTGAGGATATCTTAAGCAGGAGGCCAAAGTATGCCAACTATAAAAAGGCAAGTTCAGCTTGCAGGCGCTGGGAAAGTTTATTATAAAGTCGCATCCTCGGATTATCAGGCTATTTTGCAGGCAATTCATACGCTCGAACAAGAGCGCGGCCTCGTTCGTGGCGCGTTGGTCAAGGGATTTAAAGATAAACAAGACCCGACTCTTTGGGATTCTGCAAAGACGGAGGTTCATCCAGTATAAAAAAGGAGGGAAAATTATGAAACCAAAAACACAAAAGCGCGGCTGGTTCATGCGCAAGTTTATGATTGAATTGCGTAGAGATGGCGCTCCAGAGGGGAAAATAAGGAGAAGCTTACGACCGGCTGGTCCCGGGACGTGGATTACAAGCCTGACAAAAGACGATAAGAGGAAACATATCTTTGTCGAGTACCATGGACAACTATATATTTTGCACAGTGACCGCGGGGATATGTCTGATCCTGAAACGCGCAATGATTCTTATCTTGATTGCATGTATATCGAATTAACTGACAACGAAAAATTAATCGAAGGAGCCGTATAATGTTTTATCCATGTTTTCCTATAGTAATGCCATTTGTTTTTTCTGGAATTAATAATATACTTGAAGATCCGCTCTGGATAGCTGAACCTTCAATGCGAGGAATCCGCTGCCTGGCGCACAAGCATAATAACCGAATCGACCTATGGACGAGGGATAGAATGCGCATTACGGCACCGCTGGAGGCACTCAGGAGGCAAATTCTCTCTATGACCACAGACCAGATGATACTTGATGGCGTTCTTATCGGCGACGGGAAGCTAAAAGATAATTATTATGTCTTTGATATTGCCAGCGATCAGGGAATCCTCTCTCAACGCTATGCGAAATTAATCTGTCTTTATTGGGATGGAGAATATCCACTTATCCAAATATCACAACAAACGACTGATAAGTATAAGCTTTTGTCCGATAACCGTACAAACAAAAACACAAATGGTATTATACTGAAACATATTGATAAAAACTATTATGTTCCTGCAAAAAATAAACGAATAAATCATGACTGGATAAAAATAATACTGTAATATCGTGTAGTTAAGTTGACTCTATTAATTTACGAGAAAACGCTTGACATATTTTAAAGTATAATGTAGGTTATCGACAAAACAAAGTACAGTTCTTTTAAAACATGGATAGTGTAGCTCAGTTGGTTAGAGCGCGAAAATTTCTCTTTTTGCTTGTTCCCTGAAAAGTGGCGCAGGAAAGAGTTACTTCATTTGGATGACGAGGTCGCTGGTTCGAGTCCAGCCACTATCTCCATGAATACCGATGGCGAAAGATTCAGTTACTTCCTGTTAAGAAGCGCCGAAAGGCACACTGAAATCTGATTAATCCTCGGTTCAATATCTGGTGGCGAAGATTTCAGATACTTCTCTTGAAAAGAAAGCCGTAAGGCACTCTGAAATCGCTTATTCCCCAGATAAAAAATAACCTATTTGGAGGGAAATATGGCGAAGTTAAACACAGCAACAAAGAAAGAATCTATTTACACTCACGAAGGCGCAAAAGCACAACATATAAATGCTTATCAGCAATTAAGGCGATCAGTATGTTCCTGTATGCTCTGGGAGTCAGAGTTTTACGAGGACGGAAAAACCATCGCTGATCGGATCGCCTCTTTAGTCAAAGAAGTCCCGGCAGAAAAAGTCGCTTATTTAGCTATTGAAGCCAGAGAGAAATTCAAACTTCGTCATGTTCCTTTATTGCTTCTCCGAGAACTGGCCCGTCAGGGATATAAAAAGACAGCAGAGACAATCGGCAAAACAATTCAACGCCCCGATGAACTGACAGAATTTCTTTCTATCTACTGGAAGGATGGACGCTGCCCTTTATCCGCACAAGTCAAAAAAGGGTTGGCTTTGGCTTTTCCCAAATTCAACGCCTATGCGCTTGCAAAATATAATCGTGACGAAAAGATAAAACTTCGTGACGTCCTTTTTCTTTGCCATGCGAAACCGAAAGACGATGAACAAAAAGAAGTCTGGAAAAAACTGATTGACGGAACACTCGAAGCTCCCGATACATGGGAGGTTGCTCTTTCTTCCGGTAAAAACAAAAAGGCAACATGGGAAAGGCTGCTTTCAGAAGGCAAACTCGGAGCGTTGGCCTTACTGCGCAATCTTCGCAATATGAAAGAGGCAAGTGTCGATGAAAAAATTATTTTTGAGGCATTAAATAAAGTTAAAACAGACAAGGTTCTTCCTTTCCGGTTTATTGTGGCGGCAAAACATAATCCGTGGGCGGAATCAGCAATTGAAATTCCGATGATGTCTGCAATGTCTCAAATGCCTAAATTAATCGGCACAACAATTATGATTATTGATGTCTCTGGAAGTATGTATGATTCATCAATATCAAAATATTCAGAAGTTGACAGAGCAAACGCCGCTTGTTCCTTGGCGATTATCGTAAGAGAATTGTGCGAACATCCCATTATCTATGCGACGGCCGGAAGCGATGCAACACGTATACATAAAACGCAAGAAGTTCCTTCCAGACATGGGTTTGCTTTATCAGATGCTATTTATACTCTTTGTCTACCCCTCGGCGGCGGTGGTATATTTTTAAAACAAGTGATGGATTACGTTTATGGTAAACAAGGTAATGTTGATCGGGTCATTGTTATTACCGATGAACAGGATTGCGGAATAAGCTCTGACGATTCACCTTCAAAAGCAAAAATTATCGGTAAGCATAATTACCTAATCAATGTCGCATCAGCTCGTAACGGCATAGGTTATGGCGCATGGAAGCATATCGATGGATTCAGTGAGGCAGTAATTGACTGGATAAGAGAGTACGAAAATATAGAATAAAAGGATTTTAATGTATGAACAATACCGGAATCACCGTTGCAGACGTGCCAGATATTTTTAACCTACCGCCTTATGGCTGCGCTCGGCGCTGCTACTTCAGGAAGACCGAAGAACCGGAGATTGATCCCCTCTCGATAAACGATGAACACCATAAAAAGGATATCGTTCAAATATACTCTGATTTTGTGGCAAATATCTACAGGGATGCAACAAAAAGACGGGTGCGCAGCATGAACAAGCCTTTCTTCGTCAACTCAAAATACCCTTATATTCTAGGGGATTGCGACCAATACATAACCAAATACCTGCACCATTCCACTGACAAATATGTCCCGCTGGAGATCAGGGTGCTGAACCGTGCTGAATTTTATGCAATCCGCAGAGATGGGCTTCCGGGAAACTATTATAATTATCAGCTTCACCACCAGATGATCGCTAAAGATTCCCGATGGGCTTCCCTGGCCGCATTCTGCCCCGATGTAATGAGTATGCTGACGTTCGACTTCACTTATGATGAAGTTGTTGCAGCAGAAGTAATCACTGAGGAGAGGGAATTCTGGCTGGCTGTGAACGATAGAGCAATTGACCGGCTGGCTACTCCAAGCGGGAATTTACGGTGCCATCTTTGCGGCTTCCGGAACAAATGCATCGCGGGAGCTCAGGACATGTATTCTCCGGCAAAGAAAGAAAAGTTTGAATTGCTGGAAGAAGTCATCAAAATAAAAGAATATCGCGCAGGGGAGAAAAGAGATGTTGAAGCAATCAGATGATAAAGAAATCAAAAACCTGAATTCCAACGAATCCTTTATGAAATTCATTGACAATGCAGTAGAGGGATTCAACAAGAACGTCCAGAAACTATTAAAAGTTGAAGATGTTTCCGCAAAGACTGCGGGAATTAACATCGTTTATGAAGCGCTGAAGAAACTGGTTGAGACTGATCAGAAAGTAAATGCAAACAATATGATGACCGGCGCGCTGGGAACTCTTTTGACGCTGGCCCTGTACGATTCACCATCTTTCGAAGAGGCCGTGGCTATCCTTAATCACGTTATGAAAGAGCGTCTTTTTGCGAAGCTTCAGGAGTTAAAAGGGACACCGATTGTGTCGGAAATGAATAAGACAAAACAGTAAAAGGAGATTATTATGGGATCATCCGTTAAAGTAATGTTGAGCCACAATTTCTGTCATTTTGAAATCAGCAAAACAACAGATCAAGATGTGGATAATAAGACTATAGATGATATGCGTAAGGATTGTATGCGCCTAGCCGATAAAGCTGTGAAGCAATACCAAATTGCTAAAGATAAAGCGTCAGAAAAAGCCGCCAATGATTTTGAAAGAAGAGAACTTGAAACAGAGGTTGAGAGGATATTAAAAATTCCCGAAAGCGAAAGAACGGCCACCCAGAAGGCAAAGGTTAAAGCGTTAGAAGATCATGAATATTGGAAGAGATACGATTATGATTACGAGGACGATCAAGATTATTAAATAATAAACCAATAACTTAAAAGGAGAGAAATATGTCAAACTTACCAGCAGTATTGCCAAAAAAAGCAATTGAGAATATCAGGGAGAAGTTCCCGGCCGAGGCCGCGGCACTCGAAGCTGTGGTGAACAGCAACATTATTGCGCTTGGTCTTGATGAAGCCTTTGCCCTCAGAGACAAGGACGGAGATATCCGGGCATTCAAGCAGAATTGCCGTTTATCCGTGAATAATGGTGGTCTGGTAAGCCTTCCGGTCGGAGGCGGGACATTCATCGTGTCGGCACAGGGATTTGAAATCTGGGCAGAGAAAGCCGCTGCAAGCGTTATATTTCCGACAGAGGTCATCGTGTACGGGAAGAAAATGGAGAATCCTGCACAATTAACAGATAAAGACGGCAACTGGACAGGGTGGGCCGTCCGCGCCGCTGCGTTCAGGTTCTCATCAATGGGAATTCCGCAGGTATCAGACCGAACGGTCATATTTGATATCGATACGTGGAAAAACATTGATTTTCTGGCTAAAGCGAAGAAATTTAAACAGGCTTTCAGAATCAAGGCAAAGGGCTCGACTCCTCCCGAAGAAAAGGGAGAATGGATTGAGTATCCTTTTGATCGTTATTCTTCACTGTGGGTAAATGCCAGCCATGAAGAAGCCATCGACTGGTATGCTGAGATAAGCCAGAGAATAAAGAACTCATTGCAATTGGCGCAGACCCATGCTGCCAGGAACGCCCTGAAGCACCTTTCCGGATTGCAGAAAGCTCCGGACAAGAGCGGAGTATGGGATATTCCTGTTATCGCTTGGCGCCCTGTCAGCGGCGGCATAGTGAAGTGGGACCCGACTACATACAAAAATCTTCAGAATAAGGTCAGCGGCCTGATTTCCGGTGACAGATCAGAATTCAAGGAAGTGGAAATTGATGCAGGAACCGATAATCTGGAACATGAAGATCATTTAGCCATTGCCGCCTCGGAAGTTGACGAAACGACACAGCAAGAAACTGAAGTAATCAGCGAAGAAGAGAAAGCGGCCGCAATTGATGTCGGAAAAACGGAAGTTCAGGAAGAGAAAGTTAAACCAGATCCGGAACAACCTAAAAAAGAGAAGGCCGTTTCGAAGAAAGAGAAGTCGGCAGAAAATCGTACGTCTGCGGCAACGGGACCGGTAGTATCAGCAGATCAGCAGAAGGTACTGAAGAATCTTTCTGTAATGAAGGGGACTTTTCCGAACGAATACGCGCAGGCGTGTGTTAATGCGGGAATCGGAGAGAGAGATATTACCGTTGAGGACGCTCCGGCTATTATTAAAGAGATGAATAAGATTCTGGAGGCGTAAGAATGTGCCCTAGGCAGGTGAAGAGCCTGAGATATAAAGCCGGATTATCTGTACAAACCGGCTAGGGCTACCGGAATGGAACATGCGGCGGAGAATTGGTATTCACATTGGGATCATATCCCAATCTACGATGGTTCGATTCCATCCCCCGCAACCAGAACCGGAGGTTGGCTGGTTCGAATCCAGCACAAGAGAAATCTTGTTGGCGCAGCGGTAGCGCACCGGAACCGGAGGGCAGGACTGATATCATCCTCCCTCCGTCAATAAAAACGGTCAGGTGGTATTTCCCGTTACCTTAAACGCGATATTGGGGAAAATGTCGAGTTTGGGAGAGCCACCTGCCGACAAATCGGAAAAAGTACGTAAGGCGGAAGGGAAATGAACCGTTATTTAATCATAACAATAATCTGGTTCGCCCTTGCTATATGGGCGGCAGTAAGGATTTGGGGGTAAAATGGGACATACAAAAGGGCCGTGGATAATCCATAAAGATGAAATGGGAAGAGGTTATGAAATATATGGTAACGCACCGGCTCCGGGGTGGGGGAGCCTTGGGCATCAAGAAGTGTGCCGCATTAATGCTAAAAAGCATGGGGCAAGAAGGGGAATGGCAGTAAGTTATACTGAACACCCCGATGATGAAGCCAATGCCCGCCTTATCGCCGCCGCACCGGAACTTTTAGAGGCGTGTAAAGAGGCATTATCTATAATTGAAAAATACAGTGATGTGCCTGTGCACATTCTGGCACTCAAACAAGCAATCACAAAGGCGGAGGGAAAGTAAAATGCCACAAATCAAAGCAGAAAAATACAACGTCGACAGACTGGACAGGTATATACAACGACACATTGCACCGTTAATTATCGGGTTTCTGTGTGGGTTCTTCACTCTGGCGGCGTTTAACCTTGCGATCAAATATCTGGTGGTGAAATGAAGACCTGCCCTTGGTGCCAACAGCCTATACAGAGAATGGCAAACAGAATGGTCGTAACTCTTGTTGCCCTAGGCATTACCGGCTTAATCATGTTCTTTATGGTGCAGGGCTTTGTTGAGTACGTGGATTACAGAATGAATCACAATAACTATATATGCAAAGGAAGCCGACCATGACACGACTAATTAATCTCATAGCACCGCATATGAACGTGAAAGTTAAAAACATCGGACTGGCATTAGCGTCAAAGATCGTCAGAATGGTAGGCGGCAAAACGGTCAAATTTGACAGCACAACATCGAATTACGATTGCGCCTTACGTTTATTGTCGTCAATTCCCGACGGCAAAGCGGACAGAGACGTTAAAGAAATAATCTACACAATGGCACGGCACACAGGGCATTACATCAGCCGTATGCCGAAAAGGAAAGAGCAATGAACCACAACCTATCGTATCTCACCACAAATTACGCCAGAGATAAAATGGTCGAGGAATACTACGACTCAGATAAATGCTCTATTTGTGGACAAGCACGGCACCTGCACAGCGCAACGAAGAACTGCCCTGACGGTGATCCGTATGCTTACGGGGTAGAGAGAAAATATAAAGAAACGGTTTTTACAATATAAATTTAGGGGTGAAAAGATGAAGCAATTATTTTTAGAAGATTTAAAAGAAATGACAGATCAGGACGTTAGAAAACATATCGTATCAAGGTATGAAGTGATTGAAGAAATTGTTGACAAATACAAAATACTTATTGCCTACGAATCAGTTGGTAATTGGGGCTGTGATTCTGCTTCGTTCTTTTTACTGCGGAACAAAAAATCAAAAGCATTATTTACCGTAACCGGTTCACACTGTTCTTGTTATGGATTTGAAGGACAATTTGAACCGGAAAAAGTCACACTTGACTATTTAAAATCAGACAAATTTTATTTTTGCTGTGGCGGATATGACGGTTCGGAATCAAGCAACAAGCAAGAGGTTAAGTATTTCATAGATCATTTAAGAATTTAACCACCCCCTGTCCGGCGGCGCAGAATAGACCCGTGAGGAGTATCTAAGCGGTGAAAAGCTAACCGTCGAAGGTTTTTACAATTTAAGGGGTGAAAAATGGAAAAAGAAATCATTATTAAATCTTACAAAAAGTGTCTGAAAGAATGTAAGATAAAGGAAGAACCTATATGATTACTGAACTCACAGCACGAGACTTCAAAGGTCTCAACTTCACGCAACCAGTTACAAAGAAAACAATTTTCCTCGGAAAGAACGGCGTGGGCAAGAGCGCAAGGACTCAGGCATTAACACTGGCTCTTCTCGGCTATATCCCAGGGAACGGGAAAACTAACGATGAAATCCTTTCCTCATTCGGTAGTTCCGATGTCGTTGTCGTCGGATTTACTCTGGACGGAACGAAGTTTGAAAGAGCGTGGGGAAGAACGGCCAACGGCAGCGTCAAGGAGGCCTTTAAAGTTGACGGCACGAAGATAAGCAAAGAAACTTTTGTCTCAACTCTGGGGGCGAAAGGAAATCCGAAAATATTCGATCTGAGCCTGTTCCTCGAATTATCATCACAAAAGTGTATAAATTACATCATGTCTCTTTATCCCTGCGGCGAAGACCTTTCCGGTCTTGATACAATGATTGAGACACAGAAAAAGAATATCAATACGATGGAGGATAAGGCGAGAACAACGGAGAAAGCTGCGGCAGTATTAACAGCGAACAGAGCAGCTATGCAGTTGCCAGCAGGTTCGCTGGCAGAGACAATTGCCGAAATAGAAAAGACAGAAAAGGAAATCGAGACAGCGCAGGCGGATTTGAACGAAGCGAAATTACAGAAAGCAAAAGAAGATCAGAAAAAAGAAATTACTGCCGCGGTCACTGAGAAAGTCACAAAAGAAGTGACAGAAAAAGTTAGTAAGCAGTTCGTTGACGAAGCCGCCAGCATACCGAAGGAAGTTTTTGATCGCCCTCCCTTACCCGCAGGAGGTGCGTCCGTAATTCATACAACTGGTGTTTTCCCAGAATTGGAGTTAAAACCCGGTAAGGTTATTTTCACTCCACCCCCAGAAAATGTATCATCAAAATTATTTCTCTATAATATCTTAACCGCCATGGACGCCGCAGGGTGCGAAGTTTGCGCAGCCCGAATGATAATCAAGAAGGAGTTGAGGGGGATGAGATGACACTTGGAATATCTAATAATGATGATTTTTATAAGGATTTATTTTACTATATATGCCTTCCATTTTTAATAATTTATTTTTTAATTTTTGTAGCTCCTCGATGGATTTTTTTTAATTTATGGCAGTGTCCTTTTTTTGACAAGCCCTACGGAAAGTGCAAGTCTTTATTAACAGATAGTAAATTATGCAGATTAGGTGACGCAAAAAATAACTGTTGTCATTACTGGAGAACTAAACAACGATTGGAGAAAGAAAATGCAGGACACTAAACTACTCGAAGACAACATCAAGGGCTTAAAGGCGAAGCTAAAGACGCTTCGTACCAACAAAGAAATATTTGATCGTGCTCAGGGCATGGCTGCGGAATCAGAAAACCTACGTGGACAGGCAGAGAAAATGAGGGAAGATATCCGTATCTTAAAAGAATCCAACGCCGCCCTGATAGCGAAAAAGAATTCGGCAGTATCTAAGAGCCTGGTCGGGATGATGGCTCAAATGAAGGCCGTTCTTCCTGAAGGCGATCCGATTCTTTCAGTGTCAGAAGATGGTGATTGCTTTATTGGATGGAAGCGTAATATCTCCAGTGCGCCAGTAGCTTATTCCGGTCTCAGCGGCGGAGAAAAAATTTTATATGACGCCGCACTTTGTAATGCTTTGAAGGCAAACATCATCGTTTCTGAATTTGCCGAACTTGACGATGAGAGATTGCCGTTAACGCTCCAGAAGTTCGCAGGACTAGACGTGCAGGTGATATGCAGTTCATGCCATGACACAAATAATGTGCCGGAAGGATTTACGGTGGTGAGACTATGAGTGAAGAAGTTATCAAAGGAATAATTGATTTCGCCCGGAGAGAGATTGAAAGACGCATCAAAAAAGAATCGGAGCGTATTGTGGGTGAGGTTATTGCAGAAACTATGAATAATCTTCAAGTAGAAATGATTGAGAACAAGTTTGAATATAAAACAGACCTTATTTTTAAATTTAAGAAGTAAGCAGCAGAGCGGTAGGTGGCGTAGAAATAAGGGAACTGCGCCGTTAACTTTTCTCCCTTCTCGCGGAAAAGAAGATCCTACAGCCTTCCAACAAAAAGAGGAAATAACTCAGAAATTTTAACAAATAAATTTATCCTGGAGGGAAAAATGGGAAATGACCTTATCGAAGAGAAAGAGTGTGAAGAACATCTGGAATGTATTTTAACCGGAGTTGAACTGATTGACAGAAGTAAGAAACTGGCAAAAGCAAATAACGATTCTGCCGATCTGGAAAGCAAGAAGAAAGATGTCGTCGCTGATTTCGCCGCACAGTTAAAGAAAATTGAAGGTAGCATCGGAGTATTATCCCGTGTCGTTTCTTCCGGAAAAGAGTACCGGACGGTCAAGTGTATCTGGCGCCTCAATTACACGAAGAAGATGAAAGAACTTATTCGCCTGGACACGAACGATACCGTCAGGACAGTCGAGCTGACGAAACAGGAACTTCAGACGAAACTACAGGGGACGTAAAAGATGGCAACAGACATAATCTTAGAAATGAAGGATGGTACAGCAAGGAAATTTTTGCACTCTCCTCGCGCCGGAGGAAGCTACACCAAAAAGATACGATATGATGGTGATTTTGCAATTACTACTGATGAATTCTATAACGAAACAGCGATACCTTCTTCTGACATAAAGGAAATAAAGGTGAAAAACTATGGATATTAACCTTGACCAACAGCAACAGGTCGCAGTTCATACCGAATCAGCACGAGTTTTAGTTCTCGCCGCAGCAGGATCAGGAAAAACGAGAACGCTTATCGAAAGAATTGCATATCTCGTAGAAGAGAAAAATGTTTCTTGTTACGAGATAACAGCTTTTACATTTACGAGAAAGGCCGCGGGTGAAATTCAATCACGCCTTGTCGAACGTCTGGGGAATAAAGCGTATAAGATTAAGATGGGTACAATGCACAGCCTCGCCCTGGAGATGATTCAGAACTTCGGTGAAGTCATCGGCCTGAAAAACAAACACGTAACTGTCTATGGCGACTTTGAAGAACAGTTCCTTTTGAAAGATTGCGCTCTGGCTATGGGCGTCTATAACGGCAAGTCATGGAAACCGAAGAAAGGCGATGTTGACGCCGTATTTAATAGCTACTACCAGACCGGAGTTGAACCGGACGGTCTCGATCCTGTTCACGATTTATTCAAAGCGTTCATTGCCCGATGCAAAGAAAATAACAGTATGACCTACGGTGGATTGCTGACAGGACTTAAACTGCTGATCCCGACGATGAAAGAATATGTCAACATCAAACATATTTTCGTTGATGAAATTCAAGATATTGATACGCTCCAGTGGATGATAATCAGGGAAATGGAAGAGGTGTTCAGCGCAAGTCTGTATGTAGTGGGCGATTTAGACCAGTCCATCTATGCGTGGAGAGGGGCCGTCCCTGAGTATCTGCTCGAACACCAGAATGAATTCGATATTTATCGGCTCCAGACAAACTACCGTTCCCGCGCTTCTATTGTTAATGCGGCAAATAAGCTTATTGCCAACAATATTGACCGGCTCCCAATGGAGATGATTGCGACTAGAGAAGATGACCTTTTGTGTCCTGTTGAAGTATATAAAAATATTGATAGTCAAAAACTTGTGGAGATGAGATTATGCTCAGATTCAATCACAAGTCCTATATATACAAAGCCTGTAACCGTCCTCTCTCGCAACCACGCCCTTCTTGAAAAGCTTTCCATGCTCCTCGAAGAAGCGCATATCGAACACGTTTATATTGGCAAGGAAACGGCACTGACGAATTCAGAGGAGTTCAGGCGTTTTCATGCTCATTTAAAATTAAGCGTCAATGAATTCGATAATTTTAGTTTCCTTTTGATTAAGGATCTCATGGGTATCTCCGTTGCTGATTACTCCGAAATTCGCAGATATGCCGCAGAGACAGGCCAAAGTCATTTTCAAGTATGGATTGCAAAAGAAGATATTGAATATCCAGCGTCCGATAGGTCGCTTGCCGATGTCTTAAAAGAAATGCCCACATTATGCAAATGGTATTTTGATATCAATCCTATTGTCGATTTCATCGAAAAGTACATCGAAACAAGCCCAAAGGCCACCGTCTCTCAATACCTTGACTGGTTGGCCACAATCGACATACAGGATGAGATCAAGAAAGAATACGAGGGATTGACGCTAATGACAATTCATGCCGCCAAAGGTTTGGAGCGGCCGACTGTAATCATTGCCGGATGCAATGAAGAGATCATTCCCTCGAAACAAGCAATCAGGAATGATGACATCGAGGGAGAAAGAAGGCTCATGTACGTCGCCATGACGAGAGCGCGGGACAATCTTTTGCTAACAATTAGGCCTGAGACGACCGAGACAAACGGCAGAGAATACGTAAATCCAGAAAGCAGATTTATAAAGGAGGCAATATCATAATGGCAAAAGCATTTTCGATGTCACTGGATCAGATTGAATACGAGGAGTATCAGAAACAGGTGAAGGTTGTCGGTCCTCTGGAATACATGACAGCAAGCATGGAAGCGTGCCTGCATAAGATTTACGAAACAATCGGCATTGATTGCTCCGTACCCATCGAAGAGATTCAGACACAACTTAAAGAAAAGGGCGTTCTAACTCAGTACAGATTTGAAGAAAAACTTCGCGCTGCAAACGGCCTGTATGTCCTTCAGGGGAAGGCAATAAAAGACATTGACGGCGATTTTATCCTTGATACAAGCACCATAGAACCGGTAGGTTTTATCTCTGAGCCGAAGAAGCATAAGAATGGACAGGCGTACATCACCATTGAATCGTATCTCAAGGGGGTTCAGTTTGAGATGCCGATAATGAAGTTGCAGGTGTAAAGATGAATAAAAACATGAAATTTCAGGTCAACACGGACATCACCGACGACGGTAAAATCATTCAGGAAGTGTTGCTGAAAGAACGAAATGATGTCGTCGAGAATATCATGAGGGTCGTCATAGATACCAGAGAAGCTCAGGTCAGAGAGGCGCTTATTTCAATGGGCTGGAAACCACCGAAAGGGAAATAATGTCTAAACGCGGCATGAAATTCACAGAAAAAGAAGTCGCTCATATGACGGGGAAGATGGTGTTTTCTCCGGGACTTGATGACTACATTAAGACACAGAAGAAGAGTAAATTCCATAACGTCATCACCGAAATGGATGACATGAAGTTCGATAGCAAAAAAGAAGCGAAATACTACAGTGAATTAAAAGCTCGTGTTCATCTAGGAGAAGTAAAATACTTTTTGAGACAGATACCACTACTATTGCCTGGGGGAATCCGTTATCGAGTTGATTTCATCGAATTCTGGAATGACGGGTCAGTTCACTACGTCGATGTCAAAGGGCATCGCACCGACGTTTACAAAATGAAAAAGAAACTCGTTGAATCGACATATCCAATATTTATTGAGGAGGAATAAAATGAATATACACAAAATATCTCTCATGATATCTCTCATGAAATGGAAAATAAAGAGATACTGGCATTACTTCTTTGGGAAAGAACCATTCGAAAGTCAAATCGGAGATTATGTCTATATTATTGATAACGCTTTATTATCAGAAATAAAGTTTATCTTTGCTGATCAAATAACATCGATTTGTTCGTCGCACAGATATGAATTGATAAAAACAGTAAATATTATTACTATAAATCCTACGCCAGAAGACCCATACGGACAAACAGGAACCGCAGCATGGAAAGCCATCGTCTTGGTCCATACAAGAAAAAGTTGGAATAAATATTTAAAAACTTTAATAAAAAAAGAAATAAAATTTAAAAAAGGTAGCGTAAAATGAAAGATTATTTTTCTTTAAAAGACTCTAAGAAAGCTTACCGAGACACATATTGTTATGGAACGGGAGTAACAAAGCAAAAGACTCGATCCAGATTTAATCCCCTCAGGTATCTAATGGGAAAAGTAAAAATAATTCATATACCGATAAGGAGTTTATATAAATGATTGCAACAATGACCGATGAACAATTTAAAAAGAAAATATCCGAAACGGAAGGCGCTCCACTGTTGGCATTATTTATAGCCCTTTATTCAATGAGAACGAATCGTAATCACATTAATGAAAAAATTAACGAAGGACGCTATGAATTAATTAAGGCAAAAGTCATTGACAGACTGAATAGTGCAATAAAGACGGAGGAATAAATGTATAACAAAGCGGTACTGATCGGAAGATTAGGCAAAGAAACTGAAGTTCGCTACACGCCGGACGGCACGATGGTCACTACGTTTTCTATTGCCACAGACGAATCATGGAAAGATAAAAGTGGTAGCAAACAGCAAAAAACAACATGGCATAATATCGTCTGTTGGGGAAAGCTGGCAGAGATCGCCGGTAATTACCTTCACAAAGGTTCGCTGGTATTAATCGAAGGAAAAATCGATAACAGTTCATACGATGATAAAAACGGGGTGAAGAAATATAAGTCAGAAATCATTGCATCGGTAATGAAGATGCTGGGAGGCGATAAGAAGGATGGAGCAGGGCAGCAGCAGAGTGCGGCACCGCAGAGTGCTGGAAGTTATCAAGCCGCTCCGGAAGACGACGTGCCTTTCTGATCTTTTGGGGACCGCCCGTCCGCTTCTATGGATATACACCCTGTAGCTTCGTCAGGGAAAATATAATGTGTCAGGCGGTGAAAGGCACATTCCCCGGATTAAACAATTAACTCAAAGGAGGATTTAAAGATGAAAGCAACAGCAACATGGAGATACAAGTTGGACGAAAAGGCACACGAAGCTCGTTTAAAAATTACCTGCCTGGAAATTGCAAGTGATTTAGCAAAATGCGTAGGCACAAACGAAGGAACAATCCAATTAGAAGCAGAAAATGTTCTCGATGAAGCCAAAATCTTTCACGCTTGGCTTGAAGAAAAATAATTTGACATCGGTGCCGATTCGGTTATAATTTAATCACTATTTTAAATGGAAAACAAACATAACAAAGAAAGGAGGGATTGAGCGTATGCTTCTACTGTAGGAAAAATAAAATAAATATTTTGCTTAGAACTTAACTCCCGGGTACGCTATCCTGGGAGTTTTTTATTTATCTTTTCCGAAAGCTTCTTCCGCAGCATCTTCTTCTTCATCTTTAAACTTAATCCCGAGCTTCTTAATATGCCAACGGAGACGCCGCTCAGTCTTTGGCTTCCCATCACGCATAACTTGTTCTTCTTTTACCTCTGTAATCTGCGCAATAGCCTTTATAATGATTTCTTCTCCAACAGTTACATCTGCAAGGTCAACACCTAATTTGGCGATGCCTTCTTCTTCCAGATCGCCTTGGAGTCCGTAAGGATACATATCGCTTTCGCATGATTCTGGACAACATTTATTTGTCTCTTTTACTTCTACCGGATTTTTCTTCATGTCAATCAACGTAATCATATTATTCACTCCTTGATAAATACCTTTCCTCAGCTATTTGTTTTTTCGATGGAGTTGATCTTGACGCATTTATTGCCTGGCTTAATTTCATCGGTTTAATCAAACCCACCACATCTTTGTCCTTTATATCTTTATTGTATTCAACAACTTTTTTCATTAAATCCTTCATGGCGTTAGAATCTTTTTTGCCCTTAGAGATACGGAACTCGTTAATTATACCCTGATGTTTATCCAGATAATATTTCTCAATAACCTGTACGCTTCTGGCCTGAGATGTTTCATCTGAATATCTCGTTGGCTGAATTCCGAGCCCGCGGATAATAGCTTCTCTTGTATTCAACTGAAGAGGCTTCCCTTCTTTGTCAAATAAAGGCTTACCTGTTCTTGTCGTTGCCGGTGCAGTACCCATTCGATAAGCGGCAATGGCTGATCTCAGGACCTCAGGAGACACTTCTTCCATAGCACGAGAGTAATCTCCAGCACCGATAGATTGTATTGCGTTTTTACCTTTTTGTGTGAGCCCTCCCCACACCCCGAAAACTGTATCAGCAGGAGTCCCCTGCCCTATTCCCGGCATCCCAATTGAAAGAGACCCGGATATATTTGCGCCAAAGACGGAGGGTAAGCCGTACATGCCAAGTTCCGCAAGATGTTCTCCGCCGATCCCCTTTAAACTGTTCCTTACGTTTTTTTTAATATTGAATCCCGTTCTTTTTTCTATTTCGTCCATAATGTCTTTAACAAAAGGAACTGCTGCCAGTCCGCCAAAAGCAGACAGATAGCCAAGAGACATCGCCCTTGCTCTCCAGTCCGCCTGCCGGACCATCCACGTTACGTAATTGTGAGTAAAGGTTCTAAACGTATAAGCCGCTTTCAATGCGATATCAGTAGTCTCTCCACCGCTCATTAAACGTGGATAATTTGCCTTTCCATAATAAAAATGGGCATCGAGAGTAAACTCTTTTGCAGTATTTTTTGCCATCTCATAGGCATTCTCTACAGAGACTCCGGTTTTTAACGCTTCAGGATAGGCAATGCGAAACATTGCTACCGAGGCCGCTTTCCTGTTTAGCATTTCCGTTTCAGTCATAGGAACGCTGAGGTAGTGAGTAATTTGATTCCATGTCTTTCCGAACTTTCCTTCTAAATGTCCAAGAACCTCTCTGGTGTATTGATCTCTTGTCGTCCCATCGACATGAAGTTCTTGAAGAAGTCTCTTCTCAATATCAGTGAACGCTTTCCCTTGTCCTTTTGATGCAACATCAGAAAAAACATCCGCCATTGCCTTTGACAGTAAAAGAGATGCGCTGCCTTTTAATCCATTCTTCCTCATGTACTGATCCAGTATCGGCGCGCCTACCGTGAAATTCTGAGTCATATTTATCAAAGGTTGTCTCAATACTCCGCCGAGGAAGAATAAAAAAGCACTCGTCTTAGCCTTACTTGCGAACCGATCACGAGCATCGTCGTTTCTTAATTGGTCTTTTCCGTACTTAGCGAGATCCTCGTACAGTTCCGGCCTGTCTTCGCCCTCACGCATTTTAGACATGAAGTCCAAATAGTCTTTTGCCGCAACCTGTTTTGATGCCATCCCGGAGAATCCACTGAAATAATCTTTTAACACCTGTTGCAGACCTTCTTCTTTATACCCGCGTACCGTTGCAGACTGCCGGCGTATCATATGAGAGCCCCATCCCCGGGCAGCGAGTTCATCGGCCATGGCCTTGACAAGAGGTTTCTTTAACGCTTCCCACTGGTCCGCAGATCCTTCTCCTCCGGGCATCTTTAACTTCTCCAGGGCATCATTAAACACCTTCATTGTATTAACATCAGATACTCCGCCATAAGCAAATTCAGGGGTAATAAAAGAAGCCTCTGGCTCTGCAAAACGAAGATTAGTTTTTAACTGCCCATTCTCTGATAATCGGGGATCAGCCATGACCTCATTAATAAGTTTTGCATAATCGGATTTATTAGAATACATCTTCATCCAGTGTTCTTTCTGGATTGTCGTTTCATTCCCCTCTTTATCTTTTTTAACAATATCCTCTACGACGCGGAGTTTTATTTTCCCCTTTTCCCTTACTCGTGGAAAATATCCGATGATATTACCGGCCTGGTTCCGCATATCGCTTATTTCTTTCATCCCGGGATTTGTCTTCATGTAAGCACCGAGCATATCTTTTGTTGTCTTTGTCAGGATGGCATCATCGCTTTCTCCCGTAACCTCTCCGACAGCTTTCTTCAGCATATCAATTTGTGAAGAAAGCTCATTGTACAATTTTTCATAGGAGAGATTAAAGTCTGCTTTTTCTTTCGGCGTCAGAGACTTTATTCCTTCAGATAACTTCTTGAATACAGGTTCAACATCAATACTTATTTTTCTATCAGCAACGCTACCAGCTTTCTTTAAAGAACCAGAGATGGACTGAATGTCACTGTTAGAAAAATCTGCCGCATAAGCAGCTTCAAGAATCTTATACCATTTTTGTTCTTTATATCGAGCCAACTCCATAGCAGAGAGAAGGTCAAAATATATTTTATGAGCTTTACGAAGTCCATCTCTGGCAGAAGTGTATGCCTCTATTTCTTTATCATTTAATTTGATAACCTTGCCGTCAGACATTTTTATCCCGGCCTTCAATTCTCCATCGCTGTAACGACTTAATGTTTTTAAGTCTTCGGCGGCTTTCAATATCATATCTTTATCAACAGCATTTCTTGCCTGCTTTGATTCTTTTATTAAATCCTTATATCTTTTGCTGAGGGTGTTATCACCTTCGACAAGAACCTGTTCTACACGTCGAATAGACGCTTTATCCGTAAGTCCCTTTAAGAATTTTTCGGACGTAGCCTGTAGAGTATAATTCATTTTTTGCCGGGACTCAGTTCGGACATTACCCATAATATCAAAAGCCTTTTGAAACTCCGGCCAGAACTTCCCTTTATTGCGCGGCAACTCAGAATATTTTTCTATATTTCCGATATCCTTTCTCTTCGCCATATCGTCAGTGAACATCTTTTTGTACTGTTCACCAACTTTACGAAAATCAGGATTAACTAGTCCATCGATTGCCTCGACTGTTTTCTTTATAATGTCGTTTGAAGCCTTATTATTTTTTAAATAATTTATAACTCCGGTGGGAATTTCCTTTTTAACATCTGTTTTGGCATCAATGAAATCGAGCACCTTTGCCGCATTTCCCTGAGAGTTGTTCCAATACGCATAGGCTTGGTGAAAGGCATCCAACTGTTCTGGCGTAAGATTTTTCTTATACGCATCAATATTTTTAAGACTCTCCGCACTCAGGGAAACTCCGCCCAGACGTTCAAGAATGGAATTAAATTTATCAGCAGTATTCTTATCGCCAAAATTAGGACAAATTACTTCCATAGGTTATCCTTTCAAGCAAAAATCAGCTACGTCTTTACCCTCTTCGGCAATACGTTTATTGTCAACTTCCAGATGTTCTGCCGTGTTAATTTTATCTTCCGGTTTCATCGACCCTTCATTAAGCGCTTTCTGGTGTTCCTGAAGTTTTTCAGGAGTAAGAGGTTCTTTAAATAAATTCTCCGTAGGAATAACTTCCTTTGGTGCCTGACCAAATCCTTTTGCTGCCGGAGGATTCGACAGATTAAAAGAATCAGTTCCGGGGATAGCAGCGTTCTCTTCGCCTTTATCGGCAATCTTTTCTTTTACATCTGTTATCCTTCCCTGTTCTTCAAACCAATTGGCCAACTCATCAAGGTTATTGTCTAACTCTGCGGCTTCCTCTGGGGAAAGTTTTTCTTCCGCAACAATCTCTGCTTTAAGACTTTCTTTATTGTCGCGGATTGCTTCGGCGTCAATGCCTTCTTGCTTGAGTTCATTATGTTCACCCTCCCTTGCTATACGTTCTTTTTCTAAATGGTCTGCTATTCTTGCCTCAAATTCCTGCCCTTTCTGTTTAGCGATTTTACTTACATCATTTAAGATATTCCATTCTTTTTCAGTCATTTCCTTATTGGATTTGCTGAACTCACCTTTTTTCGTAATCTCTTTTATTCCACCAGTCTTAAGATATTTCTCAATAACAGAGTGTATTTTATCGGCGCTTACTCCGCCATATTTTTTAGAAATTTTACCAACCCACGGTTCGTAACTTGTGAATTTTTCACCAGTCATTGACGGAAGATCGCCCGACCAATCCACTATTTCTCCGGCAGAGTTCTCTTTAAGATGATCCTGCATATCGCGCAAGGTCTGATGCCCCTCAGGAGTTTCAATATAGGCCGCATCAGTGCCTGGCTTCGCTTCAGGAACCTTTTCTGCTTCTACTGTCCCTTTCATCTTAGAAGACTTATCCGGTTGCGCCTGCACGATTCTCTTTAATATCTCA
>JAJFTS010000279.1 GCA_021372815.1 Deltaproteobacteria bacterium
TACGATTAAAAAATTTTACTCCTCTACGTGTTTCAGGCCCGCAGTGAGAATTGAACTAATATGATCATCATCCAGACTGTAATAAGCAATTCTGCCGTCCTTCCGGTATTTAACTAGACCCATATTTCTTAAAACTCTTAATTGATGCGAAACGGCGGACTGGGATGCGCCGATCAGAGCGGTTAAGTCACAGACGCAAAGCTCTTCCTGTAAAAGAGCGGATACAATCTTCATTCTTGTGGGATCGCCCAATACCTTAAAAACCTCCGCAAGTTTAAAAAGCGTTGCATCGGATTTCATGGCTTTTCTTGCAGAAGCCACTTTCCGCTCATTAATGCATAGAACCTCGCATTCGCCCTCTTTGTCCTTTTTTCCTTTTTTCATAGCTCAAACTCCAATATATGAATATTTGATCATATATTAGCACATAGATTTCTTTTGTCAAGAGTGATTCCAGGGAGTGACTTCAGAATTTTACGTTCGTAAACCTGTACCGTTGTTAACCAACTATCAAGTGAATGTGTTCAATTTCCACTTTGTTGGAAAGACTGGCTTCAATTGGATCGCGGTACTGTGGGGCAAAACGAAGGCAAATACCGCAGTCCGAGCTGATTTGTTTGGGGATGGGAATCAGTTTGTGCGGAAGTTGTTCAAGCCGGAGAATCTTTTCAGCTTTCAGCGCATGACTCATCGTCTTGAAAAGCATTACAAAATAAGACACCTGTTCATTCATGGATATATCAGCCGTCCCGCTCTGCTCATGGTTGCGGCAATGTCATACATATTGGATACCACACCTGCTTCCAATTTATCTTTGACCTGAAAATAATTGAGGCAGGCGCCGCAAACAAGAATTTCCACGCCCGCCATTTCCAGTGCTTTGAGGTCATCCAGCACTTCCGAACCCTGAACCGTTAGCTTCACACCGGTGTTATAGAAAATCATCACATCCGGTTTTTGTGATTGCTCGGCAATCGTGTGCAGAAATGCTCTAATCAGAACATAGCCCAGCTCATCATTACCCCGCCCCATTTTATTTTCAGAAAGGACTATGACAAAAGGACAGGATAACTCAGACGGAGATAGGATGACTTCTTCTTTTGCAGGAACAACGCCTGCCTTACGTATCAAATCGATTTCGAAGGTGCCATTATCTTTCTTTTCAGCCTTTACTTCACAGGCCAGCTTTGCGCCAAGACGCTTGATATTTTCCAGCGCCGTATCATTATCGACGATCACCTTGATCCGATCGTGTAGCTCTATAGCCTGCTTTGCCAGCACAACCGGTTGCGGACATGCCAGCCCTGTGGCGATAACAATTTTTACCTCACCCATTTTTCAATCCTTTGCTTTGCCGGCAACATCTCAAACAATGCTTCCACACGAGTGCGGATCTGCCCTATGTCGCTTTGTGAATAATCGGTCTCGATTTTCAAAAACGGCATTCTATGCTTCTCTTGGATATGTTCTTTAATTTTGTGCGATTCGATATTATAAGAATGGCAGGCATGCAGAACCACATCAACCACAACATCCGGCTTAAATCGGTCGATCATTTTATCCAGCTCAGTCAAGCGGCGGTTGTTGGGTGTCATGCAAGAGCAGGGTAGTTCCAAATACCGGCGTGAGAGAGCCGCGAAAGGATCGGGGGTGTTTTCGTCAATAAGACTGGCATACGGCTTCATTCCCGTACAGGAATCCAGAACCACAATCACACCGCCCGCTTCTTCGATAATTTTAAACACTTTTGTCGCATCGCCGCCTACCGGGCAACCGGTGACAAGAACGCGGGGTGAATTCTTTTCACCGTGATAAATGCCTTCAGCAACGCGCTTCTCCAGTTTTGCAATGCAGTCATTGAGAATGCCCAGCATGTCTTGCGTTGTCGAAGCTTGTCCCAGATAGGTTAAATCATAGAGCTCAAGCCAGCTCACCGGTGTAGGGGTGAGAGCGGCGAAATCAAATATTTTATTCATGAGGCGGTTTTTTTCATTCGTCGCCTGAATTTCCTTTTCCACGTCCGAATCGTCAATTTTACGGTTGAAGGTTGCCTCCAAGAATCCTTTGAGCTTTTTGATCATGACCGTCCAATGATCCAGGGCTTCCTTTTGATCGGGCAACTGAGGCAAATCCATCACATGCATGGGCTTGATATCCGAAATCAGCTCAAACATTTTTTTCTTGCCGTCACAGGTCGTCTCGCCAATGACCGCTTCCGAGATGGCAAAAAAAGGACAGGTATCGGTTTTGATAAAGCCGTAACTGGATTTAATGAGCGGACATAGATTGGCAGGCAGCACGGTTTCCGCCGCTTCGATGGTCTTATTGGCAAAAGCGCACAAAACCGCAGGTGCGGCATTGGCTGCGCGAATCAGCTCCAGGGGGGCATAGCTGCAATAAATGCCAACGATATTCTTTCCATTCTCTCTCTGGTTTTGAAGATAATTCAGCGTGCGTTTGGTTGCCTCTCCGGCAAATCCGTCATTCACTAAGGGCTCAACATCCGCTTTCATATGATATCACTCCTTTTAGGATATATTATATTTAACGGCGGCGAGGATATATGATGCATGCATATATGTCTAATAGATAATAGTTATATTGTTATGCCGATCATTCCATTTAGTTATTGGCTATGTTCTCAGCCACCTATTATTTTCAAAACATAACAACATTATATTAAACACATAACGATTCACCGTTGCTTGAAAATCTGTTGATTATTGTTTTCCGGGCGCAAGAATTGTTTTAAGTTGCGTCAATCCATTCCAGATTTCTTCATCGCCGATGTATTTGTTTTCACCAGTGACAGGATTGCGGATCACGCAGGTCGGCGTTCTCTCAATCTTGTTTCGCCCGATGATCTCACTCATCATGGCAAAAACCGGTTTTTCATCAAACGGCCTCCATTCAATTTTATTCTCTTTCAGATAAACGACCAGTGCTTCTTCCGTTAAAATTTTATTTTCCTGAGCAGCCTTGAAAAGCGCATTGCGGATGCTGAATATCTTATTATTGTTCGCGCCGGCATTCACCGCGTAAAGATAATAGCGTGCGTAAAGAGGCGTCAAACGGTTAAACGGCACATCGACAAATGTAATTTTGACCTTCCCCGTCGCCAACAGTTCTTTCATCAACGGTTCGGCTTTTTTGTCGATCCGCTTGCAAGGCGGACAGAAGTAGTCG
>JAJFTS010000292.1 GCA_021372815.1 Deltaproteobacteria bacterium
CGGGTTCTTTTTCATGATACATTTCTTAATTTTCTTTGCAGTTGATAAATTTTCGGATATTTGTTCTTAAGAAAAGCAGCTGCCAGCACTCTGTATTTGTTATACTTATAATGATATCGTATTTTATAACGATAAAATTTAAACAGATTATTTTTGTGTAAATTCTTTAAATAAAAATCGTATTGCGTCTCTTCCCGTTTACTCAATATTTTTTCAGGCATCTGCGGATTCGCGATATCCATCCTGTCGGCCTTATCCAGATTCGATTTCCATTCAGCATTCAAAGGACTTGCCGGGTACCAGGGCTTTCCTCCCGGAAAACAGGAATAGGTGTGTAAAATAATTCCATTCAAATCATCGGAAGCGCATTCCGCATGATACATCTCATAACCGGGGCAGATATTATAAATCTGAGACAATTCCTGCCACTTATCATAAAAATAAATATTAAGAACGGTTTCTTCAGAAATAATAATAATTTTTTGAAATTGAAAAAGAATATTTTTAAGATTCTCAAAATCATTTTCCGTTATAATATCCGTGCTGAAAGCCATTACACCGGAATTAAACGCAGGCCTGTTCAAGTCGCATCTGGTCTTCAGTTTTTCAAACAGGTGCTTATTACGACCATCGGGATTACAAAACTGTCCTTTGAGCTTCGTACGGAAAACATTTAAAATTCTTACCGCCCCGAATCCCTTGACATCAGCAAGCGTAGCCAGAGATCCCCGGACAACAATGTCTCCATCCAAAAAAACAATATTTTTCCATTTTTTAAACTCATGGGTAAACAGATAGAATTTGGAAAGAGTGGTTAAGGGGGCATGACCGATGCGGGTTCCGGATTCCGTTAAGACCGGTTCGCATACCCTCACCAGAATGCCTTTATCCCTGAACCACATCAGATCATTTTCCGGAATATCATAGGCCAGCAGCATGTAGTCGCCCTTCCAGCCGGCATTCCAGTACACGCCGGAAAAAAGCTGTTGGGCCTGTTTGATGTAATTGCGGTCCGCTAAAGTCACCAGTATATTTTTTTTCATTTCACACGACTCGTCTCTTACGGAAGCAACAATATCCGCTGCCTTGATTTTTCGTTCAGTTTTCCGGAAATATTCAATTTACAATAAAACACAATTTCTCCGCTCAGCGGTATCCGGAAAGAATAAATTAGATGTCAATTATTTTTTAGCAAGATAGAGAGAAACAGCGCTTCTTTTTTCGCCGGGATATAAAAGATAATCATCCTCTGATTATTTTTTTGTTTTCTCTTCTTCAATTAAATCCTGCAGAATCTCCTGCAAATACGGCCGGTCGCGGTGCCCGGTGTACTTGGCAGGAAATTTGATCAGCCGGATTTCGGCATATTTGACGATTCCGCCGGCCTTCAGATCTTCATAATCCTTAATAAGCCGCTTATCTATCCGGTCGCGAAACGAATTCAGATCCTTTGTAGCGACATACTTGGTAAGGACGACGCCTATGCGCATATCCTTATCAATCACACTGTTGTCAATATAGGGCATATCATAGAAAGTAACGATAAAAGAAGGCGCTTTGAAGCCTTGATCGGAGGCCTTTGTTTTCTGATACTCCAGTGCAATCTCCACCTTGCCGTCATCAAGACCCTGCGCTTTGATTTCCACCGGAATGGAATCGCTGCCATTTTCCGAGGCGCTTTCATCCTGCATCACCTGTAAAATGCCTTCCTTATCTTCAATCAGTACGATGCTCTTGACCACCGTTCCCGGGAGAGACGCCAGGGCGTTGAGCTGTTTGACGGACAGGTTTCTTCCGATGCGACGCAATTCGGAGCGCATGGCGAAATAATCTTTCTGAGAACTGTCGGAATAAGCTTTATCGTTGTATATTTTTTTGGTCAAATCACCGTCAAGATTTTCAAAAAGAGGTTTGATATCCACCGTATCAAAGTTGCGCGACAGCACATCCAGAAACATGATCCTTTGTTTGATGAGATTGGCATTATCCTGTTTCTCGCTGGAGCCGACATCCTTATCGAACATCGCGTTGAAGAGCATTTGAAACATATTGGCGCGGATGGAATTATCCGAGCTTTCACGCTCCGTCATGATCTTCGTATAAACCTCGCGCATCTCCGAGGCCTTGGTCATTTGCGCCTGCTGATAGCTGTATACCGAACCGATAATCGCCACTGCGGACGCAATCAGCGCCGGCCCCAGCGCCTGTATAATATCCCATACGTCTTTTTTCTTGCGCGGTTCTTCTTTTTTTTGCGGCTGCTCTTCAGACATATTCTCAATCCTTAAAGGATTTTTTATTTGAGACGGAGATCACGACGGGTTTCACCGGGACCTACAAAAATTTTCCACTCATCCTTCGTTCCGACCGTTATAACATAAGAGCCGGGTTTGATATCCTTGAAAGCGTAAGCGCCTTTTTTATCCGTTGCCACGGGCTGGCCGACTTGGGCGCCTTTGGCCTCTTTAAGCGTCACTTTTACCTCGACAGGTTTGCCGTTTTTATCCGTCACAATGCCAAACAGACTGGCCGCATAAATGGTGGAAGCAGTAAATATCCCAACCATCACAAAAAAAGCGATAAATAATTTTTTCATATAACCTCCTTCGCAATTTGTCTTATCTGGAAAGCTTTGTTTTTCCTGCTTTTCCGTTTTGCTTTTGTATCTTTCCGACAATACATTGCTTAAATGTAATTAAAATATAGGTATGATCCGTTTTCAAGTCAATTATTATTTAGAAATTTATGATAGAGTTTTTTTACAGCCATGCGCCGTTTTGTTCCCTCCGGTAATGTTGAATCACGAAAGAGCAAGGCTGCTTTTTTTAAATGAAAAAGGCATTGTCGCGCCAGGGAGGGCAAGAAGAATTTAGATCGTCTGGTTTCCTTAAAAAAGACGAGAGGCAGCTCCAACACGCGATATTTCCCCTGCTTCTGCAGATGATGAATGAATATCCCGTACATAATCTCGCCCATATAAGAAGGCATGCGCTTCATATCATTTTCATAGCCGCTCATATCCAGCCTCTTTTCCAGTTCAAATAAAATATCAAACTGAAATTCGCAAAGCCGGAGGAACAAATCCCGGCGAAGAATATAACAGTTACATGCACGAAACTTCCATCCGGCAAAATATTCACGGGCGGATTGCAGATACCCGGGATGCATCTTTTCAATCAGATCAATCAGAATCTCCAGCACCTTCCGATCGATCAGATGTCCGTCCCAGTCGACCCAATGTGCATATACCGTTTTTTTCGGTGTTTCCCGGACTGTCACAAGTCGGATATCGGTGTTCTGATTGACGACAATATCATGCGCCTCAATCAATTCCCGCATGTAAGATTCGTTTAATAACCAGTGACGCTTTATTGAAAATCGGTCAAGAAACGGTTCTATGACGTGATTATTGTAATTTACGGGAAAGCTCACGGGAGCGAAGGAAAGATATCTTCGATAGTGGCACAAACCGTAGTAATCCGCCTCTATATTCTTCCATGCCCAGTACTGGACGGTAAACTCGCCGAAACTTACGCGCCGGGCTGAAATATGATTTCCTGTGTTGTCTCCGGGCATTGCAACATTTTTACGATGATCATCAACTGCACCGCAGCGGACGTTATAATAAAGCGGATTGTTTACCGTCTCGCTGTACAGTTCAATGCGGTGGGAGACAAATATTTTGATATCCCTCATCTATGTCCTTGGATTACCGCCGGCAGGATTTTTTTTCTGAATCACGGGTATGAACCCCAGGGCAAGCCCTGGACCCTAATTCCGCCCCAAGGGGCGGGGTATTATACCCTCCGCTTATGGCGGGATTGTTCGACTTGCAAATTTCAATACACTCCGTTTTTGAAATTTGAATCTCACAATAAAAATTTCTTTTTTTTACTTATTTGCAACCGTAAAATAATTATATTTTTCGTTTATCAATAACCCGGCTG
>JAJFTS010000324.1 GCA_021372815.1 Deltaproteobacteria bacterium
ATGAAGCAGGCATTACCAAAGCAGCGGCAGGAGTTGCACTGGAAGCTTACATCGGCGCAGTCACCAAAGAGCTTAAAAAGGCCGGCAAACTGGGTCTGGTTGGATTTGGAACGTTTTCCGTCGTCAAAAGAAAAGCAAGAATAGGCAGAAATCCTCAGACCGGCAAGGCTATCAAAATCGCCGCGAAGAAAGTCGTGAAATTCAAGGCTGGCAAAACTCTGGCCGACAAAGTGAAATAGTGTTTTTTAAGTTTTTATCTCAACTAAGGCCTCCGCATTATTTATTTGACAATCGGAGGCCTTAGTGCATTTATCCATCCATCAAATAGTATAGTAAGGAGCTTTTGTTTTGGCACTAAAAAGGATTCTCAGCGGGATGCGCCCCACCGGCCGTCTGCATCTGGGAAATTTACACGGGGCTTTAGGAAACTGGGTCGAACTGCAGAACAGCGGTGACTACCATTGTTTTTACTTCGTCGCGGACTGGCACGCAATCACCAGTGAATACGCATCGACGGAATCGATCAGGGATAACGGTGTGAACATGGTCATTGACTGGCTGGCCGCCGGTCTCGACCCGGCTAAAAGTACGCTGTTTGTTCAATCGGCGGTAAAGGAACACGCCGAATTATTTTTGCTGCTTTCCATGATTACGCCGCTGGCCTGGCTGCAGCGTAATCCCACCTATAAAGAAATGCAGGCTGAGTTGACCTCCAAAGACTTATCCACCTTCGGTTTCCTGGGCTATCCCGTCTTGCAGGCAGCCGATATTATCATGTACAAAGCTTACGGCGTGCCGGTCGGCGTTGACCAGCTGCCGCATGTTGAACTGACGCGTGAGATCGCGAGGCGTTTTAATTTTATTTATCAAAAAGAAGTCTTCCCCGTTCCGGAACCGCTTCTGACCAGCGTACCAAAATTGCTGGGCATCGACGGCCGGAAAATGAGCAAGTCCTACGATAATTCCATTTACATGTCCGACCGGGGCAAGGAGCTTTCCCTGAAAATCGCCTCCATGTTTACCGATCCTCAGAGGATGAGGAAAAAAGACCCGGGCAATCCCGACATCTGCAATGTCTTCACTTTTCATGGATTATACTCTTCCGGGGAAACCGGCGCTGAAATCAACAAGGCGTGCCGCATAGCCGACATCGGCTGTATCGATTGCAAAAAAAAGCTGGCGGCGCGCATCGAAGAGGCGCTGGCGCCTGTTCATGAACGCATGGATTATTATCTGAATCATTTACAGGAAATTCATGACATCATCGCGGACGGCAACAACCGGGCGGCCAAAATAGCCCGCGAAACCATGGCAGAAGTTCGCGAAGCCGTCAAAATTTAAATACTTTTATGAATGAAGAACCGACAACAGATTACGCGATCAAACTGGATATTTTTGAGGGTCCACTGGATCTGCTGTTATATCTGATCAAAAAAAATGAGATCGATATTTATAATATTCCTGTCGCTCTGATCACCCAGCAGTATCTTGAATATCTGAATATTATTAAATCGCTGAATCTGGATCTGGCGGGTGAGTATCTGGTCATGGCGTCCACCCTGATTCATATCAAATCCCGCATGCTGTTGCCTGTGCCGGAAGAGCCGACCGCAGAAGATCTGGAAGATGATCCGCGCGCCGAGCTGGTCCGCCAACTTCTGGAATACCAGACTTTCAAGGAGGCCGCCACGGAGTTGTCGCAAAGACCGCTTCTGGAACGGGACGTGTTTAAACGGTCCGCGGCCCTGCCTGAGGAAACAAAAAAGACAACGGATGAAGATGAGCTGATTGAAGTGAGTATTTTTGAATTGATTGAAGCTTTTCACCACCTTGTTTCACGCCTGGATAAAAAAGAGTTGATGGAAATCGATCTGGAAAAGTTGTCGCTGACGGATATCATCAATGATGTCATGGAGCGCCTGACGCTCGAAAAAAATCTTACCTTTGAAGAATTGCTGGGAGAAAGAAAAGATCGCCGCCGGATCGTTTACACATTTCTGGCTCTGCTGGAACTCATCAAGCTGAAGATGATTAAAGCTTATCAGACGGCGGCGTTTGGCGTCATTCGAATATTCCCGGCCGTGGAGTCTTAAAATGGAAAATATTTCTGCCATTATTGAAGCATTAATTCTGGCGTCCGAATCGCCGCTTACGCTGGATAAAATATGCACCATACTGGACGGTGTGGACAGGCCAGAAGTTCAAAACGCGCTCGATCAACTGATTGTCGGTTATGACCAACGCCAAAGCGGAATAAGCGTGCAGGAAGTTGCGGGCGGTTTTCAGTTCCGTACCAGAACGGAGATGTCTGTCTGGGTCAAGAAACTCAAAGGCACAAAACCTGCAACTCTGTCTCCGGCGGCACTCGAAACGCTGGCCATTGTGGCCTACCGGCAACCGATTGTGAAAGCGGAAATTGAAACGGTTCGCGGCGTCGATGTTGGCGCTCCGCTCAAAGGTCTTTTGGAAAAGAAGCTGATCCGTATCGTGGGACGCAAGGATGTGCCGGGCAAACCCATTATTTACGGGACTACTAAAAAATTTCTGGAAGTATTCAACCTCAAGGAACTGGCCGACCTGCCGACCATGAGAGAATTAAAAGAGATAACTGAACAGCAGGGAATCCTTGATCTGGAAACGGTCGAAGAGACTGCCACAGGGAGCACCGAAGAGCGTGAGATGGAAATGGCTGAGGAGCGCGAAGTAGAATCTGTGGAGGAATCTATTGAGGAGCATACTGAAGAAATTACTGCGGAGAGTGTTCACGTCCAGGAAACGCCGGAGCATGAATCTTTCACACAGGACATAGTCGAGGATGACATCAATTCATGAAAGAACGCCTGCAGAAAATAATCGCCGCAGCCGGCATTGACTCGCGCCGTCATGTCGAAGTCCTGATCACAACAGGAAGAGTAAGCGTCAATGGGAAGATTGTGACCGAACTGGGCGTCAAGGCCGATCCTCAAGTGGACGTGATCCGGGTGGACGGTAATACCATTTCCGTTGAAAAAACTTTTTATTACATTGCATTACATAAACCGGCGGAATATGTCACGACAATGTCCGATCCTCAAAACAGACCGACGGTTGTCGATCTCGTCCGGGATGTTCCGGAAAGGGTCTATCCCGTCGGCAGGCTTGATTACGAGTCGTCGGGACTATTGCTTTTGACCAATGACGGGGATTTTGCCCAAAAAATACAGCATCCGCGTTTTCAGGTACCAAAAACCTACCGGGTGAAGATCACGGGACGCTTAAGCAGAGAAGAATTAAAACAAATCGCAAGTGGCGTCAAATTGCCGGATGGAATATTCAAACCGGAAAATTTGAAGGTTGAAAAGTTCAATGACAAAAGCACATGGCTAAGTCTCACGCTTCGCGAGGGCAAAAACAGGATCATTCGCAGAGGTTTTGAGGCTGCCGGTCGTCAGGTGGCCCGTCTGGTGCGCGAATCCATCGGCAATATAACTTTGACAGGGTTAAAGGAAGGCCAATGGCGGGATCTAACCAGCCGGGAAATCAATCAATTGCTCCAGGAAACGGCGCAAAAAGGTAAAAATATTCTTGACAATCGTTTAAAAATAAATAATAGTCGCCGACGTGCGAGACGATCAGCATCATAATATCAGGCGATTCACGCTGTAAATGGTCTTAAGGAGGCTCTATGAACAAATCCGGTCTTATTGAAGCTTTGAGCAAGAAGCTAGATTTAACGGAAAAAAAAGCAATTGATGTTGTTAACCTTGTTTTCAAAGGTTTTACTGATGAACTAAAAAACGGCGGTCGCATCGAAATTCGGGGTTTCGGCAGCTTTGTCGTTAAAGAATATGGGTCCTACACCGGAAGAAATCCTAAAACCGGAACAAAAATTAAAGTTGAGCCAAAAAAGTTGCCATTTTTCAAGGTCGGCAAAGAGCTTAAAGACAGAGTCGACAAGAAAAAATAATAATCCTGCAAGTGTTTGTTATATCAAAGAAGGGGACCTGGTTTCAGGCCCCCCTTTTTTTATTATTTCCTCTTTTTTCAACCCGAACAACCCCGGCTTATCAAGGCTCGGATCAAACGCCGGATGATCAACCCAAATTAGCATTAACAAAATCCCAGTTAATCAGGTTCTGAATAACCGCCGCAAGGTAATCTGGTCTTCGATTCTGATAATCAAGATAATTGAACAGGGGTATTGTTTCGAGCACTAAATTGCAGCCAGATCATATGGATGAACATAAAAACAGAAAAAATTAAAGCCGGGACGGCGGCCTCGGGATTAAAAATATACAGAGCAATGCCGCCGGCCAGACCGTAATTTTTCATGGTTCCCAAAAGCAGGAGTGAGGAAATAGTTGAATGCGAAATCCTGTAAAACCGGCGGATAAGCGCCAGCGCAAGCGTAACTAAAATAATGACGGCAAGAGCCAGAAGAGCAATGAAT
>JAJFTS010000326.1 GCA_021372815.1 Deltaproteobacteria bacterium
GGAGAAGTTTGCTGAATACGGCTTCAACAAATCGCACAGCGCTGCGTATGCCATGATTACCTATCAAACAGCTTATCTCAAAGCGCATTATCCGGTGGAGTTTATGGCGGCACTTCTCACGAGCGAAAAGGATAACCGCGACAAAATCATCAAGCATATGTCGAACTGCAAGGAAATGGGCATTAATATTCTGCCGCCGGATATCAATGAATCAGAAAAAGATTTCAGCGTCTCCGGTGATAATATCCGCTTCGGTCTGACCGCCGTTAAAAATGTCGGTGAAGCGGCCATTGATTCCGTAATCGACATGCGCAAAAAAGAAAATTTCACATCATTTATCGATTTTCTGACCCGTGTAGATCTGCGGAAAGTCAATAAACGGGTCATTGAAAGCCTCATTAAATGCGGCGCCTTTGATTCTTTGGGTTATAAGCGCAGTCAGCTGATGCAGTGTTATGAAGAAGCAATGGAATTTGCGCAACGAAGCCAGAAGGAAAAACTAAGCAATCAATCGAGCTTCTTCGATCAGTTCGAATCCGACTCTTCATCCGGTGAAAGCGGACTTCAGTCCTATCAGATCCCGGATATGACCGAATGGGATCATAAAAAACTTCTTTCCATTGAAAGAGAAGCTTTGGGTTTTTACATTAGCGGTCACCCCCTGCTGCGTTTTGCCGATCGTTTGAAATTAGTCACCGACAGCAATTCCGGGAATTTAAGCGCCAGAAGGGACAAAGATACGGTTACCGTCGCCGGTGTAGTCAGCGCCATTAATGAACGAAAAACAAAAAGAAACGATACGATGTGCTATATCACCCTGGAAGATTTGCATGGATCAATAAACACTCTATTTTTCGGCGAGTTATATAAAAAATATTACGACATTCTTCATGAAGAAGAACCGGTAGTTATTAAAGGAACTCTTGATATATCCGGCGGTGAGGAAACTCAGAAAATCACTTTAATCGCTCAGGAAGTAACGCCAATGGCGAAAGCCATGGAAAATCCTTACAAGCAGGTTCGTTTTATGGCTGATGCCCATAAGGTCAGCGCTGAAAATATTTCAACGCTTATTTCCTTACTGAAGAAATTTCATGGTAAATACGAAAGTTACATGCATATACTTAACGGAAAAAGTGAGACCATAGTTTACTTGGGCGATGAATGTCGTGTGGATATAAATGATAGCCTGAAAAAGGAAGCCGATGATATTTTAGGGCAGGGGGCTACTATTTTTTCATAAAAGAAATATCAATCTTTATCTTATCATTACCTGAAATAGATATTAAAAATCATCATATGAAATATGAGGAGAGAACATACAGATCCTTAATTAATAAGGATACTCTTACGTCATATAATGTTAAAATCGCCGAAAGCGACCTGCTGATCAGTTCGGATACCAACCTGACCGATCAAGCGGCACAATCTCTCGCCAAACATCGTCATTCCCTGGAAACATATATAAAAAATAATCCCGCTTTTCAAACTTCTTTGCTGCCGCTCTCTGAAGACGAGCTGGCGCCGCCAATTATTCGTGATATGCTCGCCAAATCTAAAATATGCGGGGTAGGGCCCATGGCCGGAGTTGCCGGCGCCGTTTCCGAATTTGTCGGATATGATCTTATGGATAATACCGAAAATCTTATTATTGAAAACGGCGGAGATATTTTTGTCAAATCAAGAAATCAAATTACAGTTTCTGTTTTTGCCGGAGAATCTCCTTTGAGTTATAAGGTAAATTTCATTGTAAAACCGGAGAAAACTCCGCTCGGCATTTGCACTTCATCCGCTACAGTCGGTCCATCAATCAACTTCGGTCAAGCCGACGCCGTGTGTGTAATTTCCAGATCAGCCACTCTTGCCGATGCCGCGGCTTCTGCCATAGGCAACAAAGTAAAAAGCAAAAAAGACTTAATAACGGCATTGAATTATGGAATGAAAATTCCCGGCATCTCCGGAATAATTATCATCTCTGGCAAGGATATGGGGGTAAAAGGGGAGGTTGAACTGATTTAAAAATTGGTTGATCGTTGTTAAATATTAGTCTATTATATTTAAATAATGTGTTTTCCGGTTTCATAATCCATAACTTATGAGAGCTTATGAAAACGAATACTACTAATAAAATCTGTCCCGTCTGTAAACTTCACGATCAAGATATTATCCGTAAATGGAATACAGGAGAAAAAACCACTTACAAATGTGCCCGCTGCGGAAAATTTACAATAACACAAATGGCCGAACGCACAACAAAAAGGAAAAACCTGGGACCTAAACTATCATCGTGGATCAGAAATCTTTCCGAATTAGAAATGGAAGTCCCTGAAATAAACACCAATTGCCTGGTAGAAATAGAACAATCCATCCCGGAATATAATCCCTCTGATAAACAATATTTATTTTTAAGGAATATATCCCGTAAGTCCAGACACCCCGGTGACGTACTTTCCATATTGCCGGAACTTGATTATCCCTTGGCCTGGGCATCAGCGCCGGATGAAATTCTTTTTTACATTCGATTTCTTGTTGAGCGCGGTTTTTTGACCCTGACTGATAATAAAGGATTCAGATATGCTCCCGGAAACAATTCAATTTCCGTTGCCATAAGTCCTCTCGGCTGGAATTATCTTGATGAATACGAACAACGCGCAATTGAGCTCAGCCAGGCTTTCGTGGCTATGTCATTTTCGAAATCAATGAGTAAGATCTGGGAACAGGCCATAAAACCGGCTATTAATGAAGCCGGTTACAAAGCCTATCGTATTGATTCTACACAGGATCATTATAAATTTAACATCAAAATCATTGATGAAATAAGAAATTCTCTCTTTGTTGTGGCTGAGGTCACGGAAAATAAAAATTATGTTTATTTTGAAGCAGGGTATGCCGTCGGCAGAAATCTGCCGGTGATCTGGTGTGTTCACAAAAATGATATTGATAATGTTCATTTCGATACAAAAAAATGTAACCATGTTTCTTGGAAAACTCCTGAAGAACTTAAAAGTAAACTTTACGACGTGATTTGTGTTGCAGTCGGAAGAAGGAAAAAAATATAATCTTTGAGAGGAATTGGATTATGATTCGATTGCGTAAGATACCGATAGTATTTGCAATCTTTTTCTGTCTTTTTCAAGGCGAAGCATTGATCGTTTACGGAGAAGGAGTTTCTATTAATTTCAACAGCTTATCTATATCTGGCGCAACCGTTTCTTCTCAAACCTGGGGAAATCAGACGACAGCAACACCTCCTGTGACACCAATTTCATCAACACCGATTTCCAGCGTTCCCGAAACTCAGAATGTCAACCAAAATTCCATAATTTCATCAACTTCAACATCAACGAATTTATCAATATCCGGTCAGATTCAGCAATCCAATATATCCGGGAACCTTTTCAAGACATTTGAGCAGTCCTCCGAGTTTCGTACGCCTAATTTCAACTCACTTTCCGGAAAAGAGCTGCTATTACCGACGGCAGAGCCATATTCTGTAACGGTATGCTTATC
>JAJFTS010000108.1 GCA_021372815.1 Deltaproteobacteria bacterium
CGCCACCAGGCCTGTCCTTCCCCGGCCGCCGCGGCAATGGATTAGAATCCTGCCGCCGTCCATCAGGATTTGACGCAACTTCGGTCCGGCACTTTCCCATAGTGTAATAAACCTTTTATCGGGCGGGTGCACATCAACTATTGGCAGGTGAAAATATTCCATCGGATAGCAGCAGACTTTTTGGGGATAATCCGAAATGCGTAAGAGATCATATTCGTGTTCTTCCATCAGGTTGACCAGCGCCCGCGCCCCCCATGCCTGAATCGCTTGCAGATCCATATCCAGATCGCGATTCCACGGGCCGGACAAGGCACTGTTGATTTTCTTGCCGGGACACAATGTCATCCCGATAATGCCGGTTCCATTAGGGATGTTTACTTCATCAATCCGCAGCGGATGAGAAATGCTTGTTTTGATCATCTTTACTTTTTCCTCTTTTAATTTGGGGGCAATCAGTAATGATTGATTCAGCTAAACTTCGCAAAACGAATATATAAATTGAGGTATTACATTTCCCAATGCGTTTTGATATATGCGGTCGCTTCTTTTATACTTAGAGACAGTGAAGAAGCAGAAGCTCTGGTAAAAAATTCTTCTTTACCATTATTCTTTATATAAACCGGCATCGCGCTTAAAATCACATCGACAACACACACATCTTTGTCGTCAACTTTAGCAATCTTGATATCAACATATTGGTTAAATTCTTTGCCCAAATATGTATTAATAACTTGAGTTAATTGTAGCAAAAAACCATCTTTGTTTTTGTTTTTAAGCGTCATGTAATCTTTTTCGAGACCTAATATTTCACCACTATCATTTACACCAATAAATAACTTACCCCCTTCTGAATTCATAAACGCGGTAATTGTTTTGGCAACAACATACTCCATAGTCTTGTTCACAAGCCCCTGGTCATAATCCCAACGAAGTGAAGACTTAAATTCAACATAGTTATTTTCCCCAGCTTTTATAACTTCTTCATAATTTTCTATTTTATCTACTTTCTGGCCTTTTAAAGTATTTAGAAATTCATTCATGGCATCCGCTATCATCTTTCGGCGGGCCGACAAGAATTCATTGTATTTATCAACATGCCACAGCGACTCTTCTGTCGGGATCAATTGTTGTTTCAATGCATCTGGATATTTATTAATGACATCTTTTAAATAATTGGTCGGATCATCCGCCAAGATATCATAATTAGCATCCCTTGTAATAAATGCCCTATTAGCTATTTCATTGATTTTCTTTTTATCTAAATGATTATCTGAATCGTAACCATTTTTATATAAAAACGCTTGTGGGAAAACATGGTGACTCTGAATACTGTAGTAATCGCCCATTGTATCTTGAAGAGAACCGCCGTCTGCCCAATCAATCGCCTTGTTATATTTGGCCAGAATGTAAAGCATACGGTGTAGAGGATGACCAGCTCCGCGGCCCTCTAAATCTGCTGCTTTTATTTCTATTCTACCGCGTTGATCTTCAATTTCCTTAATTAAGTCTGTTACTGGTTGTTTGCTATTGATTGCCAGATAAACATCTTTGTCCAAACGCTGTGCCGTTTGTCCACTATAACGCCCCCAGATAAGCGCAAGAAACATCCAGTATAAAAATTGATTCTTGAGATCGGCGGTAAAGGCACCTCCATTTTTAGACAAATAAGCAACTAAAGGTACTAATACATTATTAGTGCTCATGTCCTTACTGCCGCTGATATAGGCAGATTGCTTTAGAATAGGTATTATATAATTAAGAATCTTTACTAATTTTTTCCAAGTCTCTTTATATACATCTTCCGTTGTTTGCTGATATACTTCGTCCGTCATTTTTTCAAAGAGAGCCGCTTTTGTAAGTAAAACAACAAAACAGCGGGTTAGAAAATCAAGTTCAAAATAGAAGCCTACCTTCTCAAAGTCTTTGATTTTTTCTTTTATAACTCTGCGGGCGTGCGGCCATCTGCCGGCAATGTGCGTCAAAACTAATTCAGCTTCCGTTAATTTTGTACCCATGGAGTTTACACGATCAAAAATATCAATGGCTTTATCTATATCAAGACCCTGCGGTACTGATTGTAAGTAATAATCAATATCTGCTATAGCTCGAAGACGCACTAAATGTTTATTAACAGCACTGCCAATTTCAAGTTTTTCCTGCGCATTTTCAAGATGGAGACTTTCAACTAAAGTAAATGCTTCGAATTTATCATTAAAGCAGCTTACAACAGACTTCCAAAACGGATTGTCCGTCATTTTCTGTTTTTGATAATAGCCGAATTCTGCCGTCTTTAAGTTGAAGTACATGTGACGTGGGTCGTTAATGATATCTGATTCTCGATAATAGGGTGGAATCGTATCTTTCAGAAGTAAATATAAAGTCGTTAAACGTTGCTGCCCATCAAGTAAGACGCTGATCCAACCAACTTTTTCTTTCTTGACTGCATCGTTTTTTATCTCTGGTGGTTTATTGGTTTCCCAAACTAATATGCTACCGGTTGGGTATTCTTGAAATAAAGAAACGATTAATTCTTTTGCTTGCTCTAAACTCCATACATATTCTCTTTGAAACTCGGGAACAACAATTTCTTGATCTTTAATTGCTTCTAATAATTTTGATATTTTTGCCATTCATAGTCCCCTAAAATTTTTCATAACACGTAAAAACTCCGGTAATTTTGGTTATCGCGTGTTTCAGGTTGGTTTTTGAACTATATGCTTCATGCTTTCTGTTTGTTAATTGAAGCGAATAATACTACTTCTTTGAATCATTGCAAGGTAAAACGCCTTTAGATCAAAACTAAAGTCTGAAAACGTAAGGCATTTGGAAGAATTGTACTCACGGCTTACTCCTCCTTTCTCAGACTCGCCAACCGTAGGGTTGCAGTTGCTTTCTCTTCCTGGTACTTTCCAAGCCTGACAAGTATATCCTCGCCCCACTCCCGGTTGTGGACGATTTTCTTCAGGGCAAATATATCCAGATCCTCCACCTCACCCCAGAGCCCTTCCCGCTTAAGCAGTTGGATCAGTTCTTCTCGCTCATCCGTATGCTTTGCCGGAAACGCAATGTCATTGCTCATGGATATGTTCGCCTTCTTCGCCGAACCGAAGACCACCTCAACGCCCAGCATCTTCGCGTATTCGATGAGGTCCTGCTTTACGGCCTCGATCTTTTCATTCAGTGCCTTCTGTAGCGTGGAAAGATCGGCAAGCTGATCCACAAGCCGGACGCCATCCTCTTCTTTGAATTCCTTCGGCGGGAGGGCTTCCACTTTAAACAGGTGCGCCCATTTCGGGCAGATATTTTTATATTCGCACCAGTTGCAGAGATTGGATTCGTTGGCCGGAAACTCTTTTGCGCTGATAACGTTCTTTACCGCTTGAAGCGTTTCTTCGCGCAAATTTTCCAGTTGCTCGGCTGTTCTTTCAGAGCGCAGCTCCCTGTCAAAGGCCAGGTAATGCCAGACCAGTTCAACTTTTTCGGCATCCTTGAAGTTCTCTCTCACCCAGAGGGAATAAAGCGCCAGCTGCCGGTCTTCATCCATGTGATCCTGCCTGGGAAGGGACCCTCCCGTCTTGTAATCGTGTATCTCATATCTGCCCTGACCGCAGTCATCCAGCCTGTCCATTCGGACGTTCCACTTGAACTCTCCTGCAGGATCAAGGTTGACGTATTCCACAGTCTCTATACCCAGTACGCGCTCTTTAAAAGGGTCATACTTGTTGTAATAGTCGGCAATGCATTTTTCGCCGGTCTTGCGGTAGTTTTCGGCGGTGTAGTCTTTCCTGACGATTTTAATGTCGTCCGTCCAGTTTTTCGCCCACTGGTCATTGTAATACTGAAGCAGTTCTTCCAGCATGTTGTGCTTCTGCAGTTTCAGATCCCTGTAAAGTTTTTCCAGCGCGTCATGCACACGACTGCCCATGAACGCTTCGACCGTATTTGATTCTTCGACTTTTATCTTGTCGATATACTGATATTTGTATTTGAGCGGGCACTGTTCATACGTGCTGAGTCTGGAATTGGAAAATGTGGGCATACCTACCTCAGATCAAGTTAAATGATTATCATTAACGACGTTAATAACGAAAGGAGATACCTTGTCCCTTCCCTCTTCATAAACATGCGCCGTCCAGTAGTCCGCCCAGTGAAGGAGAAGGGTCAAAGGCGCCTCTTTATGGGCAATGACCTTGTTGTCCTCAATATACTGACCGTCGTGATAAGCAATGGCCTGCGCTTCAGAGTCGGTGAGCTGGATGTGCTGTGCCACAAGGTAAAGACTGCGAACAGCCAGCCCCATCGCCACCACATCGGGGTTGATCTTATAATGTATTCCCCGGGTTTTTACCATCCATTCATCATCATTGGGCAGATAGAGCGGAT
>JAJFTS010000011.1 GCA_021372815.1 Deltaproteobacteria bacterium
GCTTTGGAGACAAAAATACTGTAGACCGATTAATAAATTATGAGTTAAAAAGAAATCCAAAATTAACGAGAGAGGCTGCCGCAAAAAATGCGAGTGATTCTATTACGCGAGATAATCGTTAACAAAAGTATAATTCAGAACAAATTATATGTGGTCACTTGTGGTCACTATTTTAGCGGAAATGAAAAAAGGTAGATATCGCAACTATATGATATCTGGAGCCGATGACCAGAATCGAACTGGTGACCTACTGATTACGAATCAGTTGCTCTACCGGCTGAGCTACATCGGCGTCCGTCCCTCAACTCTCTGACGAGGGGCATATTCTTTATCTTAAGGGGTATTTCTTGTCAAGTTTTTACATGATAAGGTGGACAAGGAACTTTATATGATTATTTTTCTATTGATTATTCTATGTCTCTACGGCGGCATTAATTTTTACGCTTTTTTCAGGGCAAAAAATATTTTTCATTTTGCCGGCAAAACGGAAATCCTCATCATCATTTTACTGTTATTTCTGATTCTGGCCCCGATCATCATCCGGCTGGCGGAAAAACTCGAGTTGGAAACATTTGCCCGTTCAGCATCTTACTGCGGTTATCTCTGGATGGCTTTTATTTTTTTATTCTTCTTTATAAATATTACATTCGATTTAACAAGATATCTTTTCCGGTTTTTCGGCCAAAATGATGGCAGCGTTCGGGGAGAAAACATCTTCTTCGGTCTGGCTGTTTTGCTTTCCCTTATGTTTGTCGTTTATGGATTTTTTGACGCTCAGAAGATAAGAGTTAAAAAGCTGGAAATTCAAACTGAAAAACTTCTACCCGATGAAGGCAGAATCCGGATTGTTCAAATATCCGACGTGCACATCGGCTTAATTGTCAGAGACGAGCGTCTGAACGTCATTTTGAAAAGCATAAAGGAAGCAAAACCGGATATTCTCGTTTCCACGGGAGATCTGCTGGACGGAGAATTGAATAATGTTATGTCCGAAGCGTATAAACTTGCTCAAATCAAACCGAAATTCGGTAAATTCGCCGTCACCGGCAATCACGAATATTATGCCGGAATCGAAAAAGCTCTGAAATTTACCCAAAACGCCGGATTTGAAATCTTAAGGGATGAGAATAAGAAAGTAGCCGGAATTAATATAATCGGCCTTGAAGATCCGACAGGCAGGCAAATGGGTTTGAGAAAAAAAAGTGACAGCTTATCGAATCTTTTTCCGGGGAAAAACAGCAATGATTTTATCTTACTATTAAAACATCAGCCTACCATAAGAGAGCAGAAAAATTTTGATTTACAACTTTCCGGTCATACACACGGCGGTCAAATCTTTCCTTTCATGTTTTTTACCCGCCTGTTTTTTCCCAAAAACTATGGGTATTATGAATTAAATAAAAATAAATCGGTTTATGTCAGCGGAGGAGTGGGTACCTGGGGCCCGCCCGTTCGCTTTTTCGCACCGCCGGAAATAACAATCATCGACTTAATATTCAAAAATAGCATTTAAAATCAAATAATTAAAAAAGATCAGAGAGTTTACAAAATTAGTCCAGTCCCGATATCGCTTACAAAATTTAATAAAAACGGTTCTATCGGACAATAAAACTATCCCAAAATGCGTAAATATCTAAAAAACTTTTATATTTTCATCAATAATATGCTGTTTGTACTTGACAATACGGTTGGGCTTGTATAATATTTCGCAAATTTTTAAAAAGTGAATTTGTGCTCCACCTTTTTAAAAGCGCTGGCGTTTTTAAAATTGTCAGTATGCTTATTTGTTCCAGAGAAAAATGCAATCAGTGATTTGATTGGATGCAAGTATAATGAGTAAATTACTCTTATCCGATCAATACTGTTTGAGGAAATTTTTATATAATATTTTTACGTCAAATAATTTAGACGACCATCGCAGAATACTTGTTGAATGAAGTTAGATTGTCTGTTTCTGGCAGGAAAGTGAACAGATTTGCAAAATAATTCAACCCAAAGGATGATGATGAAGAGCAGGTTTTTTATCGGATTTTTGTCGGTGTTTTGTTTCTCTTTTATTCTGTTTTTGGCTTTTCCCGTTACGGCCTATGAACCTCTCAAGGGAAAACAACTTGCTTTAAAAGGAATCAACGCAGATGATGCGGAACCGGCTATTGATGATGAGTTGCCCAAAAATTCTCCATCTATAGTGAAAGAAACTACAATCGACAGCCGTCCTCAAAGTCTTGAGCAGGAGGTAAAGGAACTAAAAGAGGAAATTCAAAAAATCCGCAATGAAAACGAAGCCCGGAAAAAGCTGGAAGTGCCTGAAGAGGAAAAGAGTAAATCGGTGGATGACATTCTTTCCGCCGTTGGCCGTCAGTACTCCCTTCTGAAAGAAGGCACTATCGGTCTTTCCTACAATTTTAACTACAGCTATTATTCAGGAGATGTTATTGACGATACAATAATTGAACGCAGGGTCAACCATAATTTGACCAATACTATTACCGCTGAATACGCTCTGCGAAATAATCTTACTCTGACGGCCAATGTTCCCTTCTGCTACAAATACAACAAAGTGGGAACATCTTCTTCTGAGGATGCAACAGATCTGGGGGATATTTCCTTAGGTGTGACTTTTCAGCCGTTCAAGGCTGGCGGAAACATTCCCACAACCATATTCAGCATTGCCGCTTCTATTCCCACAGGAAGCAGCCCCTATGAAATTACCCTTGCTGATTCCATGTCCACGGGCTCAGGTTATTATGCAATAAGCGGGGGAGTTTCTTTAAGCAAGGTCATCGATCCTCTCGTTGCCTTCGGCAGTCTCAGTTATACTTACGGATTCGAAAAAAGCGGTTTGTCTCAATACTGGAGCAAGGATGAAACATTGACGAAAATCGAACCAGGCAGTAGTATCGGATTGTCTCTTGGTTTCGGCTATGCTCTTTCCTATCAGGCTTCTTTAAATTTAAGCGCTCAATTTGCTTATTCTTTCACCAATAGATATGTAACAAATAACGTCAACACATACGAAACCGGCACTTATCTGTCTTCTTCTTTTAACGTGGGAACCGGGTGGAGGATAACTCCGTCAAGATCATTGTATATCTCGCTGGGCATCGGACTGACCACAAATGATCCCGATTTATCCGTTAGCTTCAGGGTTCCTTTTGAATTTTAAGTTTCTTATTTTCTACGGGGTAATGTTCCGCGAGAAAATGATGATCGTAAAACGTTTAGGCGGTAACTGTTTGAAGCTAAATAAAGAGTTGAAATTATAAAAATAACAGGATATAAAAAAACATTATACTTTATATTTTCTTCTCCTGTATAAATTAGCAAAAAAAGTTGTTTTTAAGATTTGCTTTTATAATTTTTATATTACAAGCAATGGGGGAGTAGTAATAATGACTGGAATTTTAAAAATCACTATGTTCATTGCCCATCTGCCGTTATCGGTATTTCCCTTTTTTCAGAAAAAAGTTAATTCAAACAAACTGAATCGTTTTCATACCTGTCTTAGCCTCATATTTACAGTGGTCGTTGCATTTTTATTTCTCAGTTTTCCGCAGGCGGAAGCCTCCTTCAATGAATCAATAGCCATTGACACAAAGGCCATCTCGCTTGCCAACAACGTCACCGCCGATCCTCCCGGCATTATGTCCATTCATTACAATCCCGCCGGTCTTTCACTGTTGGGCGACGGTAATTACATCATGATGGGACTGATTGTTCCTTTGATGAAGAAATCGGGCTCATTCGCAACCGACCCCGACCACAAGCCTTTTCATGATTTCCAGGGCAATGCGATTGACGACCCTGTTGCCGGCAAAGACGGGGGCACTGAGAAAGGCCGGATGTACCTTCCCCTTATGGATAAAACCATTGATTTTCTGGTCGGCCCGGGATTCGGCCTGTCTCACAGAACCCCGGGATCCAGGTGGACGTTTGCCTACAGCGCCTATGCGCCATTTGCGGGCGGCTGGGTTTACGATGATGACGACCCGTCCCGGTACGGCGGAAAAGCTTTGTATTTACAGCATATCATTTATGCCGGTCCGGCGGTAAGTTACAGGGTCAATAATAATATTTCTTTAGGTGCTTCTTTCGGATTGGGACAGTCGGCCATGGGTGTTGACCTGGATATGCGAGCCCCCAACGAGATCGTAAATGTAACAAAAGTTCTTGGAGACGCCACCCAGGGGATGTCCACCCCTATCTTCGACCTTACAATTCCTATGCCCCTTTTCGGAGGTGGAATAGGTCCTTACGATAGTATAGGAAGCTTAACTTTTGATATACGCGATGACTTTTCTCCTTCTTTTAATTTAGGCGCAATGTGGGAACCTCTTGATTGGCTTTCTTTCGGGCTCTGTTACCAAAGTCCCATTAAATCGCACATGACCGGAAAATTCGACTTTCAGTACAGCGATGAGTGGCAAAGAATGGTCGCCTGGAGCGGAAGCACCGCTCTCATGCAGATTATTTCCATGGTGTTCGATCTGCCATACGAAGCAACATCTCAGCAGACCGGCAACGTTTCCGCAGATCTGGAATTTCCGCAAATGATTAATTTAGGAATGAAGGTAAAACCGATCAAAAAACTTTCTATCATGGGTGACCTGAAATGGGCAAACTGGTCTTCCGTAAAAGAAGACAATATTCAGTTTGATCAAAAGATTCAGCTTCTCCAATTGGCCAAGTTTATGGGCTATGCGGGAGGCGCTTACAATATGAAACTGGCCAGAGATTTCAGTGACACCTGGAACTGGGGAGTGGGACTAGAGTACCAATTGCTCGACTGGCTTGCGCTTCGCGCTGGATATGAAAACAGAACCACTTCCACCGTAGAAAGATACTACGACCTGATGTACGCCCTCCCCTCGCTGGATTATTACGGCGCGGGAATGGGAATCAAGTGGAACAGTATGGACATCAATTTTGCTCTCGGCTACATGACCAGCAAACAGCACAGGGTTGCAGCCGGCACCAGTATCAATATGAACTCCGATCAACTGGGCGCCGGGCTTAACATTCCCTACAGAGGATTGAGTTATGAAGAAAAAGTAGAAATCTTTATGGGATCGGTCAGCGCCACCATGCCTCTGGAAATGGTTACCGGCATGGTTTTCAGCAGCATCGACAAACTGACACCGGCCAGATTCAAGAGCGCGAAGAAATCCTCCGAAGTAAAAGAGCCGGTGGATTCATCTTCGGCCATCATCGATAATATGCGCTTTGACGGCAAATATTATTACACGGAAGACAGCGAATAATATCACTTATCACAATCCTTAAAAATCTTACTCGAAGGGGATAGTTGTCAGTCGGCCGGGTTCTGCAGAATATTTTTCTGTCTCATATCCTCCCGCATGACGCGCAGATGTTCCGCTTTCAGTTTATAACAATTACTGACGTTTCTCTGGTAAATATCATAAATTACTGAACTTGCCTGCGGATTCAGGTTAACATAAATACTGAAAACATTAAGCAGAACTTCCGGATTTTTCACGTCCTTAAAACGCATAGGGCCAAGATCGACGAATCGAACCTCCCTGGGAATCCGTGGAACAACAGATTCATCAACCAGCACAACCGCACTTTTTTCAAAATACACAAGACGCCATCCGGCCTTTAGAAAATCAAAAATCAAAGGGAGTTCCCGATAATGAATGATCGCTGTCTTAAAAGGATATTTTTTTGTGAAAAGCCGGATATCCTCCGGCGTCGCCGGTTTGTTCACCAGTTTCCAGTAATCGGGAGCAACCTCCCTGGAATAAGGGGCAAGACGGGGATCAATAAAAACCTTGTAATCGGGATATAACGCCCACATCAGATAACCGCCAATCAAATAGTCATTGAATATCGGCCCTTCCAAACGATACTTTTTCAGAAAGGCGACTTCCTGTTCAGGCGCAAAACTTTCCAGCCCCGCCCCGAACCATTTATTATCCGCGCCATATCTGAAAGTAAAATAGGAAAGATTGAAAAATAATAAAAGAAATACGAGCAAGGATAAAATTGTTGCCCGGGCGGAAATATTCGTCAATTTTAGACGTTGAAGCAGGTAAAAGAATGAAAGGAAGAAAACAAGAGGGAACATATAAACTGCCCGAACGGCTTCCATACTTCCCAGGAATGTGGCAACAGTCAGCACCAGTGAACTGAAATCACAGGATTTGTTTTTCAGCAAATCATAGATAAATAGCCCCAGCAGAGAAAACAGCATCAACACCATTATCAAAGCAATCTGGCCCATCTTGAAAAAGGAGATGGGATCAATATTCGTTAAATCTTTTAAGTAGGGCCAGAAGCTGACATACGCCTGAATATTTTTGCTGGTTACTGCATAGGTCTCCGACAGCATTGCGTTACAGATGTTCAGCAGGTAATTTATTCCGTAAGGATTCAAAAATGTGGCGAGAAATGAAAGAAATGACGCTGTCCAGAGATGGATCAATTCATTATCGGCAAAAGATTCCCGCGGGAAGAAAATCCTGTTTAAAAGTTCACCGATAGAAATACTGGCCAGAAAACAAAAGCCTAAAATGAAAGCACCGTGCAGATTAACCCACAGGGCAAAAACAAAAGGATAAATATAAAAAAGCTTTGTCCGTCGGGTCTTTCTGATATAATAAAACGCAACTGCCATCCAGGAAAGAATCAGAGGCGAAAAGAGTTCCGGTTTATAATAATTGCAGGAAACGGAGAAAGTAATGCCGATCGCGGCAATCAATGTTATGCTCGTCACATCGAGACGTTGTTTAAAAATTCTCAAAAAGACATAAAAAGAAAGAAAAATCCCGATAAAGATGAACCACTGAAAAACCCACAGGCCCAAACCGCCCGCCAGGCTGTAAATCAGGTAAAAAATGATGCTCCCCAGAAAAGTATTATAAATCCAGCCGGAATCCGCCGGCGTCCAGGAGAAAATCGAATGATCAATCATCAGGGTATGATGCGTCAAATAATATTTGCCGAGGGCCATTTGCCACCATAAGTCGTAATCCAGACGATCCACCGGATACTTAAGCAGAATCATGACCGGAAGAAGCGTGAGTAAAATCCATTTCAAACAGCGGGAGGAAGCCAACTTTTCCGAAAGCGTGAAAAAAGATGAAATCAAAGAAAAACGATTTTTTTGTCGCCTCATTACATTGTTGTCCGGATGACTGTCTTTAACAGGGTTTGGGCTTCTTTTATCCATAACCAAAAAATTACCGCTACTGCCATAAAACCGGGTTATCCCGGCTCTTTTCCAAATGCTTACAGCTCAGGCGAAAAAAGGCTAATCAAACCATTTGTGACAGGTGTAATATCCTCTGAAAATTTCAAAACCTAATTTTACCAGAACTTTTTGCACGGGAATATTTTTAAGTTGAGTTGAAATAACCATTTTCTCGGCTTTTTTCGACAGGCACCACGCCATCCCTTTGCACAAAAAAGAACGATAGATGCCCTGGCCCTGAAAATCCGGATGAATACCGCCGAGAAACATTTCACCTTCTTCAGGACTGTTCGTCCTCAAGACGCCAAAGCTTACTATTTTGCCATTTATTTCTCCGACCAGAAAATTTTCAGGCTGTCTGGAAACATAGGCTTTGCGCGCCCAATCAACGTATGCTTCATCGCACTTACCCTTATCCAGCCTCGGATCGGCATGATAGTGCCCGCAATAACCGCGAAAAGAAATCCTGGCCACCGATAATACTTCTTCTTCTTCTCCGACGCGGACAGGCCTGACAAGCACCACGCCATGATCGGCAGGGACAGCATGTTTTACAAGACGAAGATGATAATACACAAGTGTATCCATCAGCAGGAAACCTTGTTTCTCCATGGACTGGACCGCATTCAGATCAGACATGTCACTGCGCGCGATGAGAAGCTTCACTTTTTCCCGGACGCAAAAATCCAGAACGACAGGCAAACTGCTGCTGGTCAGTCCGACAACTCTGGCTGTTTTAAACCCAAAACGCTCTTTATCAACATCCGAAATAAAAACATCCGATGAAACCGCTTCCATGGCCCTCTCATCCAAAACACGGAAAATTATATTTTTAAATCATCCCATGAGATAAATCATCGCTCTCAGATTATACGTTAACATTTTTCCTTACAATCACTAAATTTTAATCCGGCCGCTAAAAATATTCAGGGAGACAACCACACGGCTTTACTCTGAGACTCTCTCTCCTGACGTTTGATGTCAGCGTCCATAGCTTGCAGAATCTGCGTCTTGGGCTTGTACAAATCACTGATATTCCTTTTGAAAACATTATAGATGTAACGGCCGGCCTCCGGATCCAGACGAACATAAAAATTAAAAACATTAACCAGAACTTCCGGATTTTTAACAGCACTGAACCGCAAGGGACTGAGATTGACGTTGCCCGCCTCCGACTTTAAAGCAGGAAGCAGCGATTTGTGAATCAGAATCGCCGCATTTTTCTCAAAATACAAAAGTCGCCATTCATCCCCCGCTTTTAAAAAATCAAAAATAGTCACCATCTGCCGGAAATGAAATATCGCTATCTTAAAAGGATATTTTTCCCTGAAGCGTCGGATGTCCTCACTGGTCACATGTTTCATCGTAAATTCCATGTAGTCTGGAAAAACCTGCTTTCCGTACAATCCGCCCCGCGGATCAATGAACACTTTGTAATCAGGATAAAGATCCCATATCAGGTAGCCGCCGATCACATAGTCGTTGAATATCGGCCCTTCCAGTTTGTATTTTTTTAAGAAAGCGACTTCCTTCACCGGCACGAAATTATCAAGACCTTTGCCGAACCACTTGTTATCCGCATCATAACGTATGTTAAGATAAGCAAGCGTGACAAAAAAGAAAACAAAAGCCAGCAAAGAAAATACGGCGGCGCGACCGGCAAAATTTTTAAGTTTTAACCGGTGGGTCAGCAGGTAGAAAAAAATAAAAAAGAAAGCCAGGGGGAAAAAGTAGGATGCCCGGCTTGTTTCCATTCCCTTCCAGTATAAAGCTAAACTGATGATCAGCACGGAAAAATCGCAGGACTTCTTTTTAATCAATTCATAAACGGTAAGGATCAGGATGGAGGAAATCATCAGCGTCATTATCCATACCGTAAAACCGACATTGAAAAAATTAATGCTCGTGTCCGTTAAATACGGCCAGAGACTCTGGTAAGCCATAACAAACTTGTCGTATGGCCCGGAGTATTTCTGGAAATTCATTGCACTCATAATGGTGGGTTGGAGGCTCACCAGATAATCCAAACCATAGGGATTAATCAGCGTGGTCATCATGGACAAAAAACAGGCGATTCCAAAATGAACGAGCTCTTTGGCAGT